>DATFFX010000290.1:0-4472 GCA_035249825.1 Gemmatimonadales bacterium
GCCATGATCGCGGGTTGAGACAGACGCACTTCGCCCAGGGTACGGTCGCGGGGCACCGGATCGGCATGGGTGTAGAGGAGAACGCCGTTGGCACCGAGATGAAGCCACGGCGAGGCCTGTGCGCTCCCGACGGCGGGGAACACAGTCATTCCAAGAGGACCAAGTCCCCGAAGCAATCTCGCGGCGAATCGGCGGGATTGCTTCGGCGGCTTCAGCCTCGCAAGGACTGCGATTGTAGTTGGAATCAGTCTGCCTTGGCTGCGGCCCCACGTCCCTCGGTGAGAGTGGCTCGGAGGAAATCGCGGTTCATGCGAGTGATGGTATCGATGCTGATCTCCTTGGGACAGGCTTCCTGGCACTCACCATACCAGGTGCAGCCGCCGAAGTGCTCGATGTCCATCTGCTTGACCATATTGAGCGCTCGCCGATAGCGTTCCGGCTGACCCTGCGGCAGCAGCCCCAGATGGGTGACCTTGGAGGCCGTGAAGAGTGAGGCAGACCCGTTGGGGCAAGCCGCGACGCAGGCACCGCAGGCGATGCATTGCGCCGCATCCATGGCGGTGTCCACCGTCTGCTTGGGGATCAGAATGGTGTTGGCATCCTGCGCGCCGCCGGTGGGCGCGGTGATGAATCCGCCTGCCTGGATGATGCGGTCGAAGGCACCGCGATCCACCACCAGATCCTTGATGATGGGAAACGCCCGAGCGCGCCAGGGCTCGATGTTGATGGTGTCTCCATCCTTGAAGCTCCGCATGTGGAGCTGACAGGTGGCGGTGCCACGCTCGGGCCCGTGCGCCACCCCGTTGATCATGAGGCTGCAGGAACCGCAGATCCCCTCGCGGCAGTCGTGATCGAAGGCAATCGGGATTTCCCCGCGCTCCATCAACCGCTCGTTGAGCACATCCAGCATCTCGAGGAAGGACATGTCCGGACTGATGTCCGGAGCCCTATACTCGACCATGCGGCCGGACGATGCCGGACCGGATTGGCGCCAGATGCGGAGGGTGAGGTTCATATGAGTCGTTAGCTGTTAGTCGTTAGCTGTTAGTCGTGAGCTATGAGCTTGTAGCTATGAGTCATTAGCTATTAGCTGCTCCGATTGCGTGTACAGCTACAGGGTTGTTCTTCAGAACAGTCCGCGCACGGCGCAGCAACAGCTCATAGCCCATAGCTCATAGCTCATAGCTAATAGCTCATAGCTAATAGCTAATGGCTAATAGCTACTTATAGCTCCTCTGCGCCAGCTGCACGTACTCGAACTCGAGCGGCTCCCGGTGCAACTGCTGAAGCTTGTCGGGTCCGGTGTACTCCCACGCCGCTACATAGGCAAAGAGATCGTCATTGCGAAGCGCCTCGCCGTCGGCGGTCTGGTACTCCTCCCGGAAGTGCCCCCCGCACGACTCCTCCCGATGCAACGCGTCCAGGCACATGAGCTCCCCCAGCTCCAGGAAGTCCGCCACTCGGCCGGCCTTCTCCAACGCCTGATTGAGCTCGGTGTCGCTGCCCGGCACGTTCACGTTACGCCAGAACTCCGCCCGGAGCTCGGGAATCAGCTTGAGCGCCTTCCGCAGTCCGACGGCGTTGCGGGCCATACCACAGTAGTCCCACATGATCTTGCCCAGCTCACGATGAAATGAGTCCACCGTGCGCTTACCTGCGATGCTCAGGAACCGGCGGGTGTTCTGCTCCACCTCCGCCTCCACCTTCCTGACCTCCGGGTGGCTCGAGTCGATCCTGGCCGGCTTGGAGGATGCCAGGTAATCACCGATGGTGGCCGGCAGCACGAAATAGCCGTCGGCCAGGCCCTGCATCAGGGCGCTTGCGCCGAGCCGATTGGCGCCGTGATCCGAGAAATTGGCCTCGCCGATGACGTGCAGGCCGGGGATAGTGCTCATGAGGTTGTAGTCGACCCAGAGCCCTCCCATGGTGTAGTGCACCGCGGGGTAAATCCGCATCGGCACCTGAAACGGATTTTCGTCGGTGATGCGCTGATACATCTCGAAGAGATTGCCGTAGCGCTCGCGAATCGTCTGCTCGCCCAGCCGCTTGATGGCGTCGGCGAAGTCCAGGTACACACCGAGGCCGCTCTCGCCGACGCCGAGGCCCTGATCGCAGGCCTCCTTTGCGGCGCGAGACGCGATGTCGCGGGGCGCGAGGTTTCCGAAGCTGGGGTATTTCCTCTCGAGGTAGTAGTCCCGCTCACTCTCCGGGATCTGATCCGGCCGGCGGGTGTCGCCCTGTGTCCTGGGCACCCAGACGCGGCCGTCATTGCGCAGCGACTCGCTCATGAGCGTGAGCTTGGACTGATATTCACCGCTCACGGGAATGCAGGTGGGATGGATCTGGGTAAAGCAGGGGTTGGCGAACGCCGCTCCGCGCTTGTGCGCCCGCCAGATAGCGGTGGCGTTCGACCCCTTCGCGTTGGTGGAGAGATAGAAGACGTTGCCATAGCCGCCCGTCCCCAGAACAACCGCGTCACCGAGATGAGACGAGATCCTGCCACTGACCATGTCGCGGGTGACGATTCCGCGGGCCTGTCCGTCAACCACGATGAGGTCGAGCATCTCGGTCCGGGGATACACCGTCACACCGCCGCGAGCGACCTCTTTCTCCATCTGCTGATAGGCACCGAGCAGCAGCTGCTGCCCGGTTTGACCCCGGGCATAGAAGGTCCGTGACACCTGCGCGCCACCGAAAGAACGGTTCGCCAGCACGCCGCCGTACTCCCGGGCAAACGGAACCCCCTGCGCCACGCACTGGTCGATGATCTCGACGCTGATCTGCGCGAGCCGGTAGACGTTGGCCTCGCGCGACCGGAAATCGCCCCCTTTGACCGTGTCGTAGAACAGGCGGTAAATGCTGTCTCCGTCGTTCCGGTAGTTCTTCGCCGCATTGATCCCGCCCTGCGCCGCAATGCTGTGTGCCCGGCGAGGCGAGTCCTGGAAGAAAAAGCATTTGACGTTGTATCCGAGCTCGCTCAGCGTCGCTGCCGCCGAGGCTCCGGCAAGCCCGCTTCCTACTACCAGGATGGTGTATTTCCGCTTGTTGGCCGGATTCACCAGCTTCATGTCGAAGCGGTGCTTGTCCCACTTCAGCTCGATGGGCCCTCCGGGCACCTTCGAATCGAGGGGTCTCATCGCACGACTCCCGCATACACCGCGAGTGGAATAACCGAGAACCCCAGCCAGATGACGAGCGCGAGACCCAGGGCCAGGCTGCGTCGCAGCGGGCGGGGGGAAGGCGGGCTCGCACCGAGGCTGCGGCCGCTGCTCCAGATGCCGTGATACAGGTGTAAGCCCACTACACCCATCGCGATCAGGTAGAGCACAACAACGACAGGATTGCGGAAGCCTGTGGCTACGTTGTGGTACGGATCGCCTTCCGCAAAGCTGGGGTGCGCCGTACCAACCGTGAAGTGCAGAATGTGGTAGACGAGAAACAGGAGAATCAGCGCTCCACCCCATCGGATGGTGCGCGCAGCCATGGTGGAGACCTGTGGCTGGCGGCCTCCGGCATAGCCCACCGGACGCGCCTCATGCCGCCGATCCGCGAGCTGCGCGGCGGCAACAACGTGAAGCACGAGTGCCGCTATAAGCACAAGGCGCGCACCCCAGAGTGCGCCACCGGTCCCATGAAGAAAGGCGCTGTAGGCGTTGATCTTCGCCGGCCCCTGGAACACCAGCAGATTGGCAAGAACGTGCGTGACGAGATACGCCACCCAGATGATGCCGGTGACGGCCATAATCACCTTCTTGCCGACAGAAGAGCTCCACAGGAGGTGCAGTCGGTTCATGCTGCGAAAGCCTGTCTCACGCGTCCACGAGTGCCTGGGTAGACCGTACCGCCTCCGCCGATTTATGGAGCTCCTCGCGCTCGGCGTCGGTGAGCGTGACCTCGATGACGTCCTCGAGCCCCTTTCGTCCGATCTTGCACGGCACTCCGCAGAACACGTCACGCAATCCATACTCGCCCTGCAGCCAGGCGGAGCATGGCAGGATGCGCTTCCTGTCCAGCGCGATCGCCTCGACCATCTGCACGGCTGCCGCGCTCGGCGCGTAGTAAGCCGAGCCGGTTTTCAGGAAGGCCACGATCTCGGCGCCACCGTTTCGGGTCCGGGTGACGATCTCCTCGAGTTTGGCTTGGTCGATCAGCTGGGTGACCGGGATGCCCGAGACGGTGGTGTACGAGACCAGGGGAACCATCGTGTCGCCATGGCCCCCGAGCACCATCGCCTGAATGTCTTCGACCGAAATGTCGAGCGCCTCCGCCAGAAAGGTCCGGTATCGGGCAGTATCGAGCACACCGGCCATGCCCAGAATACGCTCCCGCGGGAAGCGGCTGGCCTTCATGGCGACGTAGCACATGACGTCGAGCGGATTGGAGACGACCACCAGAATCGATTTGGGCGCCACTCGTGCGATCTGTTCCGCAACCGAGCGGACGATGCCGGCATTGGTCTTCACCAGGTCGTC
>DATFFX010000291.1:0-2871 GCA_035249825.1 Gemmatimonadales bacterium
CGTTTTCCGGCTGAGAACTCCGGTCCCGCCAGCGGCACGTAGCTGAACCAGCCCGCTTCCGGTCCGGTGTTGGTGAAGAGGCCGACATAAAGGAAGAGCCCCCCGATGAGGTACACCCAATAGCCGTACGCGTTGAGGCGAGGAAACGCGATGTTGCGGGCGCCGATCATGAGCGGAACGAAGTAGACCCCCATCGCCGTCATGATCGGCACGGCGAAGAGGAACATCATGGTGATACCGTGCACCGAGAAGAGCTGGTTGTAGCGATCTGGCCCGATCAGCGTGCTCTCGGGTCTGGCGAGCTGCGCGCGCATCAGCGCGGCGTTCAGCCCGCCCAGGATGAAGAACACGAAAGCCGTGACGATGTAGCGCTTACCCACCGACTTGTGGTCTACGCTGGTGAGCCAGCCCCAAAAACCGGTGCGTGGGCGCCAGGTCCGTTCGAGCTCCCGGTGCAGACGCTCATCGGCGGCCGGATCGGTCCCGGAGTCTACCGAGCCTCTGGCGATCTCCGTCATTTGAGCGTTTCCAGGTAACTCAGCAGGGCCTGAAGATCATCCGAATCGAGTTTGTTGGGCGGCATCAGCACCCCGGGTTTTATCGCCTGGGGGTTGACAATCCAACCCGCCAGATTGCCACGCGTGTTGGGCAGCGTGCCGGCCGCGATCGTTCGGCGGCTCGCCAGGTGGGTCAGATCAGGCCCGATCCGGCTGCCCGCGGCCGTACCCGCTATGGCATGACACATCACACAGGTAGAAGCGAGAAACACCTCCTGGCCGCGTCGGGCCACAGAGTCGACAGGGGCGAGTGCGGTGTCTCGTTGGCGGGTAAGCCACGCGCCGAAACTGTCCTGCGGCTCCGCCACGATGAGAAGTCCCATCTTGGCATGCTGATGGCCGCAAAACTCGGCACATTGTGCGCGGTATACCCCGGGGCTGTCGGCCTGAAACCAGAGGCTGTTCTCGTCTCCCGGGATGAGATCGCGTTTTCCGTTCAGGTTGGGCGGCCAGAGGCTGTGGATTACGTCCGCCGAGCGAAGCTCGAACACGACGGGGCGGCCGACCGGCACGTGGATTTCGTTTGCCGTAGTAGCCCAGTTTTGCGGCAGCGAGTCACGGTACTGGACTTCCCACCACCACTGGTGTCCGGTGACCCGGACCTGGAGAGCGTCCTTTCCGGGATTCCGGGTGAGCGCGCGGCCAACCGACAGATCCAGTATCAGGAACACGAACAGCACGACCACTGTGGCAGCCGTCGCGACCAGCACCGCCATGCTCATCGAGCGATTGTTGCGATGTTCGTCCGCCGGCTGATCCGCCCGATGTCGGCGAAAGGCACTCCACAGGAGCGCAGCCACTATAAGTACGAAGACCACCGCAGCAGTCACATACATGGCCTCGCCGAGCTCGTGAATACGAAACGCCTGCCCGCTCACCGGCTGGTGCACCGAATGGGCGCCTTGAGCCTGCAAGGCGGCAGAGGCGAGTATCATGGCTGGCGGTCCACCACGGGTTGCGCCTTCTGAGTGGCCTGTTCCTGGCTTCGCACATACATATCATCACTGCGGCCGGGCGCTACGTCCTTTCGTAGCAAGCCGCTCATCGAGCGTACGTACGACACGATCTGCCAGACCTGATCTGCCACGATTTTGTTGCCGAAAGCGGGCATGCCGTTGGGCCGGCCCTGCACTATTGTCTCGAAGACGTTCTCCGGCGCGCTGCCATAGATCCACGCGTCATCCATCAACGGGGGTCCCATCCCCCCGCCACCCTGAGCGTGACATCCGGCACAGTTGAACTGGTTGAACAGGGTTTTCCCCTGGGCCACGCCGTAAGCGTTTTCCTCGTACGGGCTGCGCGTGGTCGCAGGGCTGGGCACCAGGGCGGCTTTGACCGGGGGGCCCGGCTGGAGCTGGGTGACACGTTCAGCGGAAGCGGGTATCGCCGCCGGCGGAGGATTGAAGCGCCGCTCCTCCCGCTCGCAGGCCGCCAACACAGTCGCGGCCAGGCAGACACGCACGGCGCTCGTTTTCAGGAAGCAGCCTTTGCTGCACCAGCACGAGGAACTCCGTACTGGTCGAGAATCTGCTCGATCTCCGGGCGGCGCCGCTCGAGGACCTCGTTCAGTGCTGCTCGCCGAGCGCCATCGTCCTTCCGCACGGCCATCGCGATGGAGAACTCGAAGGGCAACGAACTGTCCGCCGGCACATTCCCGAGCTGGAGAGGCACCGAGGAACGTTGGGCGAAGAATCCGGCGAGTGGCCCCCAGACAATCGCGATATCGACGTCCCCGCGGGCCACGGCGTCCATGATGCGAGCAGGAGGGTTGGGCTGCGCATAGTCTCCGAATACTGTGTAGCCAACGAGGTTTCGTGCGAGGCCACGCCGAGCCAGTGCATCCATCGGAGGCGTGTTGGCTCCATCCCCGACCACCTGCACTCCGATCCTGAGCCGGCGGAGCCGGGGATCGTCGAATGACTCTATCAACAGCTTTCGGTCGGCTCGGCTGACGAAGACGTAGCGGGAGCGATAATAGGGCTGCGTGGTGAGCACCGACGTGAGATTCGACGGCACGCCCATGATGACGTCGCAATGTCCGGCGGCGAGGGTGTTCCGGACGAACCCTCGTCGTTGGGCCCACCACACGTAGCTGACCGTCGTCTTCAGCTCCCGGGCGACCAGTTCGGCCAGCCGATTCTCCAGACCCTCTCGCCGTCGGTTCGAGAAAGGGAGATTGTTGGGATCGGCGCAGACTCTCAGCGGGGCAGCGGGGCGGCGGGGCAGCGGGGCAGTTATGACCAAACCAAGCAACCCGCTGACCAGTAGCAGCAAGGGGAGTCGGGTCAGACGGCCCCGCTGCCCCGCCGCCCCG
>DATFFX010000292.1:0-8725 GCA_035249825.1 Gemmatimonadales bacterium
CGAGATCGCGATTGACCGTGTCAGCCAGGCAAACGGGGAGTTGCGGGTCGAGGTGATCGAAAAGGCCCCGGGCCCGAACTGCATGACAACCGCCTCTTTGACCCAACCAGTGGATGTCGTGGTGGTACCCTCTGCCGACGCCCGAAGCTGGAGGTTTGTGGAGCGCAAGGAGATACGGGGCTGCCGTTAGGCCACCTGCCGGCTTCGCCACACCTGCGATCGGAGCCGGAGTTCCTATCTCAAAGCGGGGGCCGTAGTTCGCGGCTCCCGCCACATCCGGCCGGCCACAGGCACCCGCGTTCTATACTGTAAGCTGTTGAGCAGCCAGCACTTAAATAGCACTTGACTTGGCGGACAGGGGGGTCGTAATTCACACCCCAGGACCTACGTAGAGGTCCCCTGAACCTGTCCGGTGGACCTCGAGTCGCCGGTAACTGAGAAGACCCGAGATGTCCGCCCAACCCACTCGCACCGTTCCGTCGGTCTTGCCTGCCGTTAGCTCCGCGCTCAATTACTCGCAGATCGAGGAAGCTCCACCTCATACCGGCGCTGAATCGGGGGCCCCAGTGGCTCGCGTCAGTCCGCGGGTGCAGAACGTCCACGGTGAAACCCGCATTGACGACTATTTCTGGCTGCGCGATCGGAGCGACCCTGAGGTGATCGCTTACCTGGAGGCGGAAAACAGTTACACAGCAGCAGTCATGCGCCACACCGAAGGGTTGCAGGAGCGCCTGTATCAGGAGATGCGAGGACGGATCAAGGAAACCGATCTCTCTGTGCCGGAGCGGATCGATGACTACTTCTACTACACTCGAACCGAAGCTGGCGGGCAGTACTCGATCTTTTGCCGGAGGCACGGGAGCCTGGATGCTCCAGAGGAAGTCCTCCTCGATCAGAATCCGCTTGCAGCCGAGCACACCTACTTCAAGGTCGCCGTCACCGAGGTGAGCCCCGATCATCGTTTTCTGGCCTACGCCGTCGATACATCCGGGGCCGAGGAGTTCACTCTCTACCTGAAGGACCTGACCACCGGGGAGCTGTTGGCGGAGACCATGCCGGGTACTTCCCCCGGCGTTGCATGGGCAAATGACAGTCGTACGCTGTTTTACACTGTACTGGATAGTGCTCGACGGCCTTGCCGCCTCTATCGGCACACCCTGGGGACGAGTCCCAGTACCGATTTCATGGTGTACTACGAGCCCGATCAATCGTTCTTTCTGGATATCAACCGTTCCCGCAGTCGGCGATACCTGATCCTGGACATCGCGAGTCACTCGACCTCCGAGGTCAGGTTCCTCGACGCGGATCGGCCGGAAGCATCGTTTGAGATCGTGCAGCCCCGTGCGCCCGGCATCGAATACAGTGTGACTCATCACGATGGGTACTTCTTCATCGTCACGAACGACGGAGCTCCCAATTTCCGGTTGCTCCGAGCACCGGTGACCTCTCCCTCGAGTGCGAACTGGTGTGCCGTCCTACCGTACCGGCCGGCCGTAAAGGTGGACGGCGCCGATGCCTTTCGGGGACACCTGGTGATATATGAACGTGAAGCCGGCTTGCGGCAGATTCGAGTCCTGGATCTGGCTTCCGGAAATGAACATTTGATCCCATTCCCCGAGCCGGTCTACACGGTGCGAGCGCACGGGAATCCGGAGTTCGATACGACTCTCCTGCGCTTTACCTATACCTCGTTGGTGACGCCCAGCTCGGTGGTGGAGTACGATATGGCTTCCCGGCAGTGGACGGTGCGGAAACAGACCGAAGTGCTGGGAGGCTACGATCCATCGCTCTATCGAAGTGAGCGCGTCTTTGCCACTGCGCCCGACGGGGAGCGTGTTCCCGTCTCCCTGGTGTATCGCGCGCCGCTTCATCTCGACGGAACTCGGCCGCTGCTCCTCCACGGCTATGGAGCATACGGGCTGAGCTACGACCCGGCATTCTCGTCCAATATCCTGAGCCTGCTCGATCGCGGATTTATCGTCGCCATCGCGCACGTGCGCGGAGGTGAGGAGATGGGTCGATGCTGGTACGAGGGTGGCAAGTTGCTCAACAAGCGCAGCACGTTCACCGATTTCATCGCCTGCGCGGAGCACCTGCTGAGTCACGGCTACACGTCATCCAACCGGCTCGCGATCAATGGCGGAAGTGCGGGCGGGCTTCTCATGGGTGCGGTCGCGAATCTGCGTCCCGACCTTTTCCGTGCAGTCATGGCTGAAGTGCCATTCGTAGATGTCGTCAATACGATGCTCGACGCATCGCTTCCTCTGACCGTCATCGAGTACGATGAGTGGGGTAATCCGCAGGATTCAACAGCGTACTGGTATATTCGGTCCTACTCGCCGTATGACAACATCGAGGCCAAGGATTACCCCCACATACTGGTGACCGCCGGGCTCAACGACCCTCGCGTGGCATATTGGGAACCGGCCAAGTGGACTGCGAGGCTGAGGGCCATCAAGACGGACGCCAACCGGCTGCTGCTGCGGGTGAATATGGGGGCAGGCCACGGCGGGGCGTCGGGCCGGTTCGATTACTTGCGGGAGATCGCTTTCAAGTACGCGTTCATGCTGGATGTGTTGGAGGCGGAGAAGGACCGGACAGAGGGGAAGGATGGGAGAGGGCTCTCCTCGAGATAAGGCCACATGTCCATCCACACCATTTACCCGGTTCCACCTTCCCGTCCTCGTCCTTCCGGTCTTGACCGTCCTCCCCGACCCGTCCTTCCTGTCTTACCAGAACGGCGACCGGGGCCAGCGCCGCGCCAGGAGTGAGTCCAACCCGAGTGTCCGCCCCGCAGCACCGATGAGAATGGCCAGCGCGATCGCCACGTGTGCGGCATCACTGCTCCCTGGCGTCCAGAACCAGGCTCCTCTGGCAAACATGTAGTTCAGCGCGAGCAGCAACGCCACCGCCGCCGACAGTCGAGTGAGCAGACCCAGGACGAGGGTCATTCCCACCACTAATTCGGTCCACCGCAGCGGCTCGCCCAGTACTGCCGCACTGGGGACCAGCACCTGGTGCACGAATTCCCGATAAAACGGGTGTCCCTGTTCCAGAGCCACCCCCAGAAACCCGGGAGAGTCGGCCGGTGAGTCCCACTGGACCGCGGGCAGAGCCGCCAGGAGAAATACCACCCCCAGGTACACTCGAAGGACCACCAGCGCGCCTCGAGCCAGAATGCCCTGGATGATCTCGCCGGGAAGGCTCATGCGACCTCAGCTCCAGATCGGAAGGTCGAAGGTAAGGCCCCAGCTGCCGCAAAGTTATCCAGGTCACCGCGAGGGCGGGAAAACGTCGCAAGACTGGAGGGTTCACTAACCGTGGAGGAACTGTGCGAGTAAAGCAAATTATGACGCCCGATCCGGCCCGCTGCACGCCTCAAACGACGGCTCGGCAGGCAGCGGAACTGATGCGCGACAACGACTGCGGCTCCATTCCTGTGGTTGAGAGTACCACTTCAGCCCGGCTGATCGGAACCGTGACGGACCGTGATCTTGCCATCCGCGGCTTGGCTGAGGGCAAGGGCCCGGATACGCCGGTCCGTGACTTGATGACCCCTGATCCGGTTACCTGCGTTCCGGAGGATGAGGTAGAAGATCTGCGCCAGGTGATGATCGAGCGGCAGGTACGCCGAGTGCCGGTGGTCGACGGTGATGGCGTCTTGGTCGGCATCGTAGCGCAGGCGGACGTTGCCCGGGAAGAGGGGGCAGCGAGTGACCGCGAAGTGGGGCGTATCATCGAGGCTATTTCCGAGCCCCGGAGCGATCTCCGCGAATGACTTCGAGCGGTTACAGCCAGTTTACGAGCCAGCTCTCAACCGTTGATCGTCCGCATGCCCGCCTCATGGTAGCGGTCGCCCGAGGCGGCTCCCCTGGGTGCAACCTCTTCAATGCGCTCGAGGTCCGCCGGCGTCAGCTGAATCCGTAGCGACTGGACGTTCTCATCCAGGTAGCGCCGCTGCTTCGTCCCTGGAATGGGTACGATATCGTCTCCCTGAGCCAGCAGCCAGGCCAGGGCGAGTTGAGCCGGGGTGCAGTGCTTGTGGCGGGCGATCTCCTCGACCCGCTCCACCAGATCGAGGTTCTTCTGGAAGTTCTCGCCTTGAAACCGGGGCGAATTGCGCCGGTAATCCCCCTCCGGCAGATCCTCGAAATTGCGAAAGCGTCCGGTGAGAAAGCCGCGCCCAAGCGGGCTGTACGCCACGAAGCCGATTCCCAGGTCACGGCAGAGCGGGAGGACTTCATCTTCCGGGTCACGGGTCCAGAGTGAATACTCGGTCTGAAGCGCGGTGATGGGGTGCTCCTGGTTTGCCCGCCGGATGGTGGAAGGCGACGCTTCGGAAAGTCCCAGGAAACGAACCTTGCCCTCTGCAACCAACTCGGCCATGGCGCCCACCGTTTCCGCGATAGGAACACCGCGGTCTACCCGGTGCTGATAGTAGAGATCGATGTGATCCACCCCGAGCCGCTGGAGCGAGCCGTCGCACGATTGGCGCACATAGTCCGGCCGCCCGTTCACGCCGAGGAAACTGCCATCCTCACCTCGCTGATTCCCGAACTTCGTGGCCAGAATGACGCGCTCACGACGTCCCCTGATGGCCCTGCCAACAAGGCGTTCGTTGGTGAATGGGCCGTACATGTCGGCGGTGTCGAGGAAATCAAGACCGCTGTCGAGTGCCCGGTGGATCGTCGCGATCGACTCGGCATCGTCTTGCCCCGCATAGAACTCGGACATTCCCATACAGCCAAGGCCCAAGGCTGAAACCGCCAATCCTTCCCGGCCGAGAGTGCGTCTTTGCATCTGTGAACTCCGTATAGTTACGTGGCCAATCGAGAGTCGAGAGTCTACGGTCCAGGATCCAGGGTCCAGTGCCGACCCTTGAGACTCTTGACTCTAGACTCTAGACTGCCGTTCAGCAATTCCCCGCTCTGACGTACTGGAGACCGTCGGCATGAATCGAATTTGCGTGTTCTGCGGTACCAACCCCGGAACACGGCCTGAATATGGGGCCGCGGCACGTCAGCTGGGGAAAGTGCTCGCCGAACGGGATATCGAACTGGTCTATGGTGGGGCGAGCGTCGGGATCATGGGTGAGCTGGCCGACTCGGTGCATGAACATGGTGGCCATGTGACGGGAATCATTCCCCAGCAGCTGGTACAAAAGGAAGCGGCTCACACCGGCATTCCTGACCTGATCGTGGTAGCGTCGATGCACCAGCGGAAGTCACAGATGGCGGACATGTCAGACGGGTTCATCGCTCTGCCGGGAGGCATTGGGACGTTGGAGGGGTTCTTCGAGATCCTCACCTGGGGCCAGCTGGGCATTCATGCGAAGCCATCGGGTATTCTGAACGTTGAAGGATACTTCAACGCGTTGACCGGATTTCTCGACCATGCGGTACGCGAGGGCTTTCTGACCGAGGCTCACCGGCAGGCGATTATCGTTGAATCCGATTCAGTGCGGCTGCTGGAGCGGATGCAGGCCTATACCCCACCGGAAGGAGAGAAATTCATGGGCAGAACGCACCGGTAGCGAGCTACCCGGCTACCCGCCCACCGGCGTGTATGCCGCCTTCGTTCTCCGCAAACTTCGATGGCCGCGGCCGCTTTCCGAACTGCTTTACGTATTCGCGGGTGAATTCAGCCCCCAACAGTACGATCTGCGATGAGTAGTAAACCCATACGAGGAGCACGACGACGGAGCCGGCCGCGCCGTAAGTCGAGGAGACCCCGCTGGTGCCCAGATACAGTCCGATAAGCGATTTTCCGATCGTAAACAGCCCCGCGGTCACCAGCCCACCTATCCACACATCACTCCAGGCTAGCTCAACATCAGGCAGCACTTTGTAGATCATGGCGAAGAGCAGCGTGATCACCCCGAGAGAGACGAGGACATTCAGTGCCTGCCACACGACCGCAACTCCAGGGTAGGTGTCACCCATATATCTGTAGAGTGCCGCCAGCGCCGCACTGACCAGCAGCGAGGTCAGTAAGAGGAAGCCCACGCCAACGACCATGGCAAACGAGATCAGCCGCTGCATCAGGAGACTGCGAAACCAGCTCGCCTGATTCTTGGGCTTCACCCGCCAGATGATGTTCAGGGCAGTCTGCAGCTCCAGGAACGCACCGGTCGCTCCGATAAAGAACGTGATGACCCCGATGACCGTAGCGGGAATGCCCGAAGATGGCTTCGAGGCGCCCCGGAGCATCGCCTGGACCGCAGCTCCGCCCTCACGCCCCACGAGTTCATCGATCTGCGAGACGATCTCACCGCGTACTGCCTCGGCTCCGAAAGCCAGACCGGCGATAGCGATCGCCACAATGAGTATTGGAGCCAGTGAGAAGAGCGTGTAATAGGAGAGGGCAGCCCCAAGATGGGGAACGTTGTCGTCCCACCAGCCTGCAATCGCGCGCCGGAGAACCATTCCCAGTCCACTGAGAGTCATACGCTTTGCTCCTGTGGCAATCCTCGGATGCTGGACCATCAACGAGTGTCATTGATCCAGACCGTCTTGATGTTCACAAACTCCCGCAAGCCGTACCCGCTCAACTCGCGGCCGTACCCTGATTGCTTGGTGCCACCGAACGGAAGTCTCGGGTCCGAAGCAACCATGGCATTGATGAAGACCATGCCGGACTCCAATTCGGCGATGAATCGACGGCCCTCGCCGTCGTCGCCGGTCCATGCACTCGCCCCCAGCCCGAATGGCGAATCATTGGCTATTCGGATGGCCTCATGTATGTCCCGGGCGCGAAAGAGCAGAGCGACCGGCCCGAAGACTTCCTCCCGGTACGCGGGGGAGTCGGGCGCGATGTCCGCCAGCACTCCTGGGGCGAAATAGTATCCTGGGCGATTCAACCGATTCCCGCCTGTCAGCAATCGAGCCCCGGCGCTCACTGAGCGCTGGACCTGATCCTCGAGCGTCTTCACCTGCGCTTCATTGGCCAGGGGACCAACATCAGTGGCGGGATCCATCGGATCCCCTACGACCAGCGCCCGGGTGCCCGCCACGAAGCGTTGTTCGAATTCCTCGGCAATATTTCCCACAGCGATGAAGCGCTTGGCTGCGATGCATGATTGGCCGTTGTTGATGACACGGGCTTTCACCGCAGTTTCCGCAGCCGCCGTGACGTTGGCGCTGGGCATGACGATGAAGGGGTCGCTTCCGCCCAGCTCCAACACCGACTTCTTCACCTGCTTTCCGGCGGCCGCGGCGACGGCGCTGCCAGCCGCGGTACTTCCAGTGAGAGTCACACCGGCAACCCGGGGATCGTCGATGACCTTCTGAACCCGGCCGGTCTCGATCAGCAGCGTCTGGAAACAGCCCTCGGGAAAACCCGCCCTGCGAAAGATCTCCTCAATAGCCAGTGCGCACTGAGGGACATTCGAAGCATGCTTCAGGAGACCCACATTACCGGCGGCAAGCGCTGGTGCCGCGAAGCGGAAGACCTGCCAAAAGGGGAAGTTCCATGGCATAATCGCGAGGATGGGGCCGACAGGCTGGTAAATGATCAGACTGCGTGTCGCGCTGGTCTCCACGATCTCGTCCGCCAGGAAACGTTCCGCGTGTTCTGCGTAGTACCGGCACCCCCAGGCGCACTTCACCGCCTCCTCCACAGCAGCCTTGAGTGTCTTTCCCATCTCGAGCACCATCATCCGTCCAAATACCTGCTGCTCGCTCTCGAGGATCTCGGCGGCTTTCAGTAGCATTCGGCTGCGGTCAGACAGGGGCGTACGCCGGTAATGCAGGTATGTGTCGGCCGCGCGTTGCAGGCGGACCTCGAGCTCTGAATCAGACAGCGCGGAGAACGTACGGACCGTCTCGCCGGTGGCTGGATTGACGGTTGCGATCGTCATCTGTCGCCCTGGACCGAGCGGGTGCTATTATCCCCCAACATGATCCCCATTCGTACCCTTCTGGCCGAGTGTATCGATTACGCCGGGCTCTTCCCGCCGGCGGGACTGGACATGCTCAGTGCGGTGCGGAACTATGCCCAGTACCGTACCGGAGAAGACGCCTGGGCCCTGGGCCGGTTCGTTGTTCCGGCAAACCGGCTGGCCGAGCTCCAGGCGGCAGCCGGGGAGTGCATCCGGCAAGCATCCTCCAGCCGGCCCTGGCAGCTGAGCGTCCTGGCCGGAGCGGATCCCGGATCGGACATCGAGACGGTGATCAGGTTCAATCAACAGCATTCAAAGTCTGTCTCGTTCATTGCGGACACGCTCGAGCTGAAAGCTACCTCGACAGCCGCCATCGAGGATGTCATGCGCCTGGTCCCGAGGGCTGTACGAGCGTACATCGAGATTCCGGTCAACCGTGATCCTTACCCCGTCCTCACCACAATCGCTCGTCTCGGCGCGCGGGCCAAGGCGCGGACCGGTGGGGTGACGGCGGACGCGTTCCCATCCACCGCCGACCTGCTTCGGTTCATCAGATCCTGCCTTCAGGCCGGCATCCCCTTCAAGGCCACAGCAGGCTTGCACCACCCGCTCCGCGCCGAGTACCGCCTCACCTACGCGCCGGATAGCCCGTCCGGCGTGATGTTCGGGTTCCTCAATCTTCTGCTTGCGACCGCTTTCGTCCACGCCGGGATGCCTGACAGCGATGCCGCCCTGCTATTGGAGGAAAAGTCATCGCACGCCTTTGGGCTCGACCGGGACGGAATCAGCTGGAGGGATCACAGGCTCGATGGAGAGGCTTTGCGGCACGCTCGGCAAGAGGGAATG
>DATFFX010000293.1:0-2502 GCA_035249825.1 Gemmatimonadales bacterium
GGGCCTCACGATCCACGCGGAAGTGGACATCGGTTTTCTGGCGCTTCGAGGAACCCGATGCATCGGCATCACCGGTACCAACGGCAAGACCACGACTACGTCATTGATCTCGCACGTGCTGGTCAGCGCTGGTCTCGGGGCGGAGACGGCGGGAAACATCGGCCGGCCACTCTGCGAGGTTGCACTCTCGGGCCACGCTCCCGATTGGCTCGCGCTCGAGCTCTCCTCGTTTCAGCTCCACGATGCACCCAATCTGAAGCCTGACATCGGAGTGCTCACCAACCTGGCGCCGAACCACCTCGACCGCTACGCCACCCTCGACGAGTACTATGGCGACAAGTCACTGCTCTTTCGTAATGCGGACGCCTCCTCCTTCTGGGTGACGAATGCGGACGACCTTGCAGTAGAGAAAATGACCCACTCGATCCCGGGGAGCCGGGTCCGATTCTCCACCAGGACGCGATCGAGCGCCTGGTATGACCGCACCGCGGGGAATCTCATGCTCGGTGATACCATCGTGATGCGCCGGGCCGAGCTTCCGCTGCTGGGGGATCATAACGTGGCCAATGCGCTGGCAGCCGTGCTGGTTGCCCAGCGCGCCGGCTGCTCCATCGAAGGCATGGCAAGAGGCCTGCGCTCCTTCCGCGCTATTCCTCACCGGGTCGAGCCTGTGCGTGAGGTGAACGGAGTGCTGTGGATCAATGATTCGAAATCAACCAACATCACCTCCACCGAAGTTGCGGTCGCGGCTCTCGACCGAAAGTTCGTGCTACTCCTGGGGGGACGGCACAAAGGCGAACCATACGGGCGCCTGGCTGAGAATCTGCGGGATCGCTGCCGCGCGGTGGTGGCCTATGGCGAGGCCGGGCCGCTGATCGTGAAAGACCTGGGTGCCAGCCTCCAGGTCGTTCCAGCTGCATCGTTCACCGATGTCCTCACGACTGCGCGCGAGCTGGCGCAGCCAGGTGATGCAGTGTTGTTGTCACCTGCCTGCTCGAGTTATGACATGTTCAGGAACTACGAGGAGCGAGGCGAACGTTTTCGGGCGGCGGTCGAGGCGTTATGAGCCCGAGGGGGGTTCGCCATCCCGGCGAGTTACGATGGGAGACCCGCCTTCTTGGGATGGTCACCGCCGTACTCGTGGTGTTCGGAATTGCTGCGACGTATGGCGCTGCCAGCCTGGTGACGTTGCAGGGCCAGAATGCAGGGCTTGGTTTTGCACTCCGCCAGCTGTCGGGAGCGGCGCTCGGCGGCGTTCTGTTGCTCCTGGCATCCCGCCTGGACTATTACCGATGGCGTCAGCTCGCATGGCCGCTGCTTCTTCTCATTCTCGTGTTCCTCCTCATCCCGCTGCTCCCCTTTACCCTTGCGATAGCGCCTCCGGTAAATGGCGCCCGGCGGTGGCTCGATCTGGGACCACTCAACTTCCAGCCGTCGGAGCTCGCCCGGCTCGTGGTGGTGATCTGGTGCGCCATGCTCGCCTCCAAGAAAGGATTGCAAGTCCGCGAGTTCAAACGAGGTGTGTTGCCGTTCATGCTGGTTCTCGGGCTGGTGTCGCTCATGATTCTGCTCGAGCCAAACCTCTCGATGGCTACCCTGGTGGCCCTCCTCGGCGGATTGGTGCTCTTCACTTCGGGAGCCAAGATCGGGCACTTTGCGCTTCTTGCGGGATTGGGAATGATTCTGGTCTTTCATCAGATCCGGGATGCGCAGTACCGACTTTCGCGCATGTTGACCTTCCTGAATCCCGGGGATGCCACCAGCGATGCGGGCTTCCAGATCACGCAGTCGCTGGTGGGAATCGGCTCCGGTCAGTTGCTCGGTGTCGGCTTTGGCGAGGGACAACAGAAGCTGGGATATCTGCCGTACGCTTATTCCGACTTTCTCTTCAGCACCATCGGCGAGGAGTGGGGATTCCTCGGCGTTTTTTCCGTCGTCGCGCTGTTCTCGGTTTTCTGCTGGCTGGGTTTTCGTATCGCCAAGACTGCCGCTGACCCGTTCGGGCAGTATCTGGCTGTGGGACTCACGGCAACGATCGGACTCACCGCGTTCATGCACATGGCGGTATCCCTCGGCCTGATGCCCACGACCGGACTCACTCTGCCATTCATGTCCTACGGCAGATCCAGCCAGGTAATCTCGCTCCTGGGAACCGGAATTCTGATCAATATTGGACGCCTGCGGGGAAGCCCGCGAGCCGCGGGGCCGCGGGAGGGACGGGCGGACGGACGGATGGACAGGCGGTCGGCGGGATCCGCGGACACGTGGACCAAGCGACAGGACGACAGCGGGTCGGATAGAAAGACTGCCAAGAAGACCGCTGAATCGCGAGAGCGCCGGAGTCCGCGGCGTTGACCCAGTCAGCCCGTTTGACGGTTCGTCCGTCCACTATCCTCATTGCCGGCGGGGGTACCGGAGGCCATTTAATGCCTGCGCTCGCCATCGCCACGGCACTGCAGGAGCACGCGCCGGGGATTCAGCCGGTCCTGGTCGGAGCTACCC
>DATFFX010000294.1:0-3036 GCA_035249825.1 Gemmatimonadales bacterium
GTTGGTGGCTTCGACGATCGCCCTGCTGTGGTCATTCGGCCGCCCCGATGATCCTCGCGGTCACGCCGTGGTTCACAATACGTACCTGATCGCAATGTTCACCGGGTTGACTGCCGCCGTGGTCTTCCTGGTCGTCTACGTGACTCCACTCCTGGCCTGAGCGATGACTTCCAGCTCCACCCGCGCTGCGGACAGCTCCAATATCAGTCCGGTCGCGCTGCTGGTGGGCTTTCTTGGCCCGCCGGTAGCCTGGGCACTGCACCTGGCCGTGAGCTACCTTCTCGTGACTCTCGACTGCAGCACGAGCTGGAACGGCGGGCGCACGTCCATCATTATCGCCACCATCATCTTTGCGGCTGCGGCACTATCAGCGGGGGCCCTTGGTTGGCGTGGCTGGAAACGGATACAAGGCCGGGTTGAGCCCGGTGAGCTGCTCGATCCAATGCGGATGCGGGGCTTTCTGACCCTGAGCGGCGTACTGATGGCCGTGTTGTTCGCCGGCGCCATCATACTGGCAGGGATGTCGCCGTTGCTTCTTCCTATGTGCGGCACGGGCTGAGGATCCAATGTCTCTACCGGAGCGTCTCTGGATGCTTGCATTGGCCACCCTCTTCGGCTGCTCCAATCCCGGAGGTCAGCCTCAGACCATCGTGACCGGCGGAGATCCGGACCGCGGCCGAACCGCACTCGACGGATTCGGCTGCGGAACATGTCATGTGGTCCCTGGGGTGAAGGGCGCTGTGGGCGCGGTTGGGCCGCCGCTTTCTCGTTTCGCCCTGCGGGCATATATCGCCGGGCAATTACCCAATGATCCGGAGAACCTGGTTCGCTGGATTCAGAATCCTCAGGACGTAGAGCCTGGGACCGCTATGCCCGATCTGGGTGTTGGTCCCGCGGTCGCCCGTGACATAGCCGCCTACCTGTATACTCTGCGCTAGTCGCCACCTCACAGGCCTTTTTGGCCCTGGAATTGCCCCTCCGCAGGAAAACGGCAACCCGACTCACACCCCAGTCCTGAAAGTTCCGGAGGGCTCCATCATGCGTAAGAGAATGGCACTTCTCACGTTGGTCCTCCTGGCAGGGTGTGGCGGCCAATCGGACGGCCGTGCTGCAGGTAACGATTCGGACCGCGATCTGCAACGCCCCGATGTCGACGCGAGCTCTCCCATGAATGATCAGGCCGCCAAGGCAGTCACGGAGAAGCCGGTCGCCAAGGCGACCACGCCAAGGCCCACGGCCAAACCCGCCTCTCGTGAGCGCATCCTGGCCTCGGGTACGGCGATTTCGGCGAAGTTCGATGCGGGCATCAGCTCCCGGACCCATAAGGCCGGACAGAAGGTTACCGGCACCGTTTCGTCGGACGTCAAGGACAAGAATGGCCGGGTAGTAATCCCGGCTGGTGCCAAGGTGCACGTCACCATTGCTGCCATTCACGAGTCGGAGCGGAAGAGCGACAAGACCGGCAAGCTGGTGCTCACGCCGACGAAGGTGGAGATCGCAGGCCGCGCTTACACTCTGGCCGGATCTGCCAGCGCTCTCGATTGGACGTTGAAGGATCGTAAGACGAATGCCGGCGACATCGCCAAGGTTGGCATTGGCGCAGGGGCCGGGGCCCTGCTCGGCACGGCGGTGACGGGGGGCAGCACCAAGGGCGCCGTCATCGGCGGCATAGCGGGTGGAGCAGTTGGCACGCAGCGCGCCATCGCGACACAGGATCGCGATGTAGTCGTGCCCGCCGGCTCGCGGCTGAAAGTGACGCTGGCCGCTCCGTTCCGCCGCAGCATCTAAGAGCGGGGTCTTGCTATACTGTAGCATGTCGCGAGCGTTCATCAACGAAGACGCAGGGTCGGCCGACGTCCCGCGGTTTACTCTGCCGCCTCGAGAGGATCCTTCCTTCGACATGGCGGCCGCCCGGGCCTTGCTTCACGGGGCCGACGTGGGCGACACTGGCAGCGCAGAGGCGGCGACCGGGTACTACTGGGGGGAGCCGAAGCTTCGTCCGATGATAAGGCAGATACTGGCGGAGGCGCAGGAGGACGGCAACGAACGTGTGGAGCAACTGGCTGAACGGTTCCTTCGAGTGCGGAGTCGCGGCCCCCGGCAGTCTGATTGACAGGGCAACTGCCGGACCCTAAATTCTGCGCGAGTGGAAATGCGGCAAGTGGAGTGGAAGCCGGACCAGTGAATATCCTCAGGGACCTGGCTCTCAGCTAGGTCCCTTTTGCTTGAGCCCGGCGCGGGGGCAAGTCCGCGAACATTCACAGTCGGCAGGTACGGCATCACCGGACTCCGACGACAACCAACAAGAGGGAGTACGACATGCGTACCACCGGAACCGTGAAATGGTTCAACGATGCGAAGGGCTTTGGCTTCATTACTCCGTCGAATGGTCAGAAGGACTGCTTCGTGCACCACTCCGCCATCCAGGGCAGCGGCTTCAAGTCGTTGGCAGAGGGTGAGAAGGTGGAGTTCGACATCGTTCAGGGTCAGAAGGGCCCTGCCGCGGAGAACGTTACCAAGATTCGCGACTGATCCAGTATTCGCCGGTGCAAAAAAGGCGGGCCGCCCGGAATCCGGACGGCCCTTCCTGTTTTACGGCATACCAGCGAGGTAAGTACAATGGACAAAAGAAATGAGGACACCTCGACGGACCTCGACGAGGACCTGAACCCGCACCGAGCGGAGGAGCAGGATCGAGCCCGCCAACACGCCGCCGAAGTGCTCGGCCGCCGAGGGGTACTCCTGACTGGCGATGAGACGGGAGACGAATTGGCGGTCCTGTGGTCAGCGGTAGAACGCTTCGAATCGGTTGTGGAGGCCAGAGGTGGTGATACCATGACAAACGCGCCAGACTCATCAGAGCCGGATAACCCCGCCTTCGTGCTGCCGGAACGGAAGAGCCGCGAATCGGTTGACGAGTACACCAGGAGAATCATGGAGGCCGCTGAGGCGCTGACGAGGTTCGAAAGAGGGCGGTAAGGCGGTAAGGCGGTAGTCTAATACGGTGAGGAGTGAGCGTGCAGGGTACGCAACTCT
>DATFFX010000295.1:0-4919 GCA_035249825.1 Gemmatimonadales bacterium
GGACGAGCTGGAGCGAGAGCCGCTGGCGCCGGCGGCCACGATCGATGTCAGCGCCGAGCGCGACTTTCAATTCTGCACCGAGGTTCTGGTACGCGGGGAGACCCTCCCCCCGGCGAATGAAGTTCGGGCAGCGATGCAGGCATTTGGCGGCTCGACCGTCGTCGCCGTCATGGGAGACATTCTCAAGATCCATGTGCACACAGACACCCCGGAGGCCGTCTTTAGTTATGCAGCGCGCTGGGGCCGGGTGGATACCACCAAGGCAGAGGACATGCGGGCTCAGCACCGGCGCCTGTCCCACAGCAAGCGCCGGGGTGTGGCAATAGTCACCGACAGCTCCGCCGACCTGCCCGACTCCGTGCTGGACCAGCATGGCATCGCGCTGGTTCCCCTTCAGGTCATGTTCGGCAGCGCCGCCTTCCGTGATCGTGTCGAGCTGAAGCCGGAAGAGTTCTATCAGCGGCTCAGGGAGAGCTCGGAGCTGCCGACGACCTCCCAGCCTACACCCGCGGCCTTCATTCAGGCCTTCCGGGACGCGCGTCAGGAAGCAGACGAGGTCGTGGCGGTACTTCTCGGATCGAACCTGTCGGGCACCTTTGCCTCGGCGCAGTCGGCACTCCGCGCCAGCGGAATTTCGAACGTCCACCTGGTGGACACCCGTCTGGCCTCACTGGGGGTCGGGCTTCTCGCGCTCCGCGGGGCGGAACTGGCTGCCCAGGGGTGGTCCGCCGAGCGGCTGGCCGTCGAGCTCACCCGGCTTCGAGAGCAGGCAGGCATGCTCCTGACGGTCGATCGCTATGACAATCTGCTTCGGTCAGGAAGAATCTCACGGGGACGAGCCTGGCTTGCAGGCATGCTGGACGTGAAACCGATCCTCTCCTTCGATGAGCAGGGCCGGGTGGTGCCGATCGAGCGGGTACGGGGCCGGGAAAATCTGGAAGCACGAGCTTTGGCGATGCTTGAAGAGCGTCTGCGGCCACGTCCTCGCGCCGTGCGCTTCGGTATTGCGCATGCCGATGCTTCCGAGGCTGCCGAACGGATCCGCTCGGCCTTGATCGAGAAGTACCAACCTCGAGATTGTTTTGTGGCCCTCGCCACCGGGGTCCTGGGTACCCATGTGGGGCCCGGAGCGTGGGGCATCTTCTATCAGGTCGAGGACGGAACTCCTGCTCCGGCGGGCCAGGAAGGACCGCGAGTACAATGATTCGAGATGCCCGTTCGGGAGAGCAGATGGCGCAACCGCCCGAGGCGCTTCGCCTGGCCCTGGCCGCCATCCAGGACCTGAAGGGCAGCCAGCTGGTGGTGCTCGACCTGCGTGGGCTCAACGATGCCACCGATTACTTCGTGATTGCATCAGGTACTTCCGACGCGCATGTCCGCGGTATCGCGGAGTCCGTCATGGAAAAACTGAATCGACGCGGGCACCTGACCCACCACGTCGAGGGGCTGAACGCCGGGCGCTGGGTTCTGCTCGATTTTGTCGATTTCGTGATCCATCTGTTCCATCCGGAGACCCGCTCGTTTTATCAGCTGGAGCGGCTCTGGTACGACGCACCCGAGCTACTGATCAGCTCCTCATAGATCGAGGTTTGTTATGCTCCGACGTGCCGCTCCGGCACTCGTCCTGCTGTTGCTGGTGCCGGGACTGCTCTCAGCCCAGTACTTCGGGCGGAACAAGGTCCAGTACAGCTCGTTCGATTTCCAGGTCATCCAGACTGAACATTTCGATGTCTATTACTACGAGCAGGAGCGGGTGGCGGCCATGGACGCCGCCCGCATGGCGGAGCGGGGATACGCACGGCTCTCCAAGGTTCTGAACCACGACTTCAGGGAGCGGAAGCCGATCATTTTGTACGCCTCGCACTCGGACTTCCAGCAAACCAACGCACTGGGGCAGGCACCGGGTGAGGGTACCGGCGGCGTAACGGACTTTCAGCGGAATCGCGCCGTCCAGCCCTTCACCGGCTCGTATGCAGAGTTCGAGCACGTCTTGCAGCACGAGATGGTCCATCAGTTCCAATACGACACCTGGTCTCGCGGCCGAGCCGGAGGCGGCCTCTCGACACTGATCGCCATCAACCCTCCACTCTGGTTTGCCGAGGGGATGGCCGAGTACTTGTCCACCGGCCCGATCAACTCCGAGACGGCCATGTGGCTTCGGGATGCGTCGCTGGAGGGTAAGCTACCCACCATCGAGCAGATGACGCTCGATCCATATACCTACTTCCCGTACCGCTTCGGCCACGCGCTCTGGTCCTACATCGGAGAACGATGGGGTGACGAGGCCGTGGGAGCGATCCTCAAGGCAACGCTCGCCGGCGGCATAGACGGCGCGTTCCGCCGCACGATCGGCCTGAATCTGGATCAGCTCTCCACCCAATGGCGTGACGCCGTGCAGAAGAAATATCTCCCCGAAATCGGTGCCCGCCCCAAGGCGAGTGCCGTGGCCGAGGCGCTGCTCACGGAAAAGCGCTCCGACGGTACCCTGCATCTGGCTCCCGCCCTCTCGCCCGATGGAGAGCAGGTGGCGTACTTCAGCGAGAAGGACTTCTACTTCGTCGATCTCTATCTGGCAAACGGGATCACCGGCAAAGTACAGCGACGGATCCTGAAGTCCGGCATCAGCAGCAACTACGAGACTTACCGGTTCATCAACTCGCAGGCCAACTGGTCCCCCGACGGGAAGTACCTGGCGTTTGCCGCGAAACGAGGCGCGCGGGACGTCATCGTCATTGTAGACGTGAAGCGAAACAAGGAGGTCGAGCGGATCGAGGTGAAGCTGAATGGCGTGACTACGCCTGCCTGGAGCCCCGATGGAAAGCAGCTCGTCTTTACCGGATACGACGGAGGCCTGAGCGACCTGTTCGTGGTTGGCCGCGACGGACGCGGATTGCGGCGGCTGACTGAGGATAAGTACGCCGATCTGCACCCGGTCTGGTCACCGGACGGACGCACGATTGCATTCGCCACGGACCGGGGTGAGGAGACCAATTTCAAGACCCTCGCTATCGGCAACATGCGTATCGCGCTCTATGATGTCGATACCGGCTCGATCGAGCTGCTCGATCAAATGGAGCAGGGAAAGAACGTGAGCCCGCAGTGGTCGCCGGATGGCCGGTCCCTTGCCTTTGTCTCCGACCGCACTGGGGTAAGCAATATCTTCCTCTACGAGCTCGACGGGAAAGCCCTGTTTCAGCTGACCGACTTCTATACCGGAAGCCAGGGCATCACCCCGCTCTCCCCCGTCCTCTCGTGGGCTGCGAAGGCTGACCGCCTGGCATTCGTGTACTTCGAGAAGGGCAAATACGACGTCTATACACTTGCCAACCCCCGCTCCCTCAAGCGCCAACCGTATGTGAAGCAAGTGCCGGACAGCAGTGGCCTGCTGGCAAGCACCACACCGGCGCCGGCGGACACCACCCGCTCGCTGCAGGTGCCGGAAGAGGTTCGCCCCCAGGTCGGCGAGGGTGGCTCGATCTATCGTACCCCTCAGGGCTTCCGGTCGTCGAGCGAGGTGGGTCGCACCGGGGATACGGCGTTCGTGGCGCCGCCGCTCTCGATTGCGGCATTACTCGACTCCGCCACCTATAGTCTGCCGGACACCAGCGAATTCACCATCAAAGACTACCGGGTGCGCTTCTCGCCCGATTACGTCGCCCGGCCCTCCATCGGATATGCCCGTGACAACTTCGGCCGTGGGTTCTTCGGCGGCACGGCCATTTCCTTGAGTGATATACTCGGCAATCACCAGCTCATTTTCGCCGGGTACGTCAACGGCCGCATCAGTGAGGCACAGGTACTGGCCGCGTATGCCAATCTCAGCCACCGGATCAACTGGGTAGCCGGCATCTCGCAGGATCCCTACTACTTCCTCGAGCCGAGTCAGATACGGGTGGACGAGCCGATTCCTGGCGAGAACACGTTCGTCACCAACATTCGACGGCTCGTGGTGCGGTCCGCGTTCGGACAGGCGTACTATCCCATCAGCAGATTTCAGAGGATCGAGGGCAGTGTGCGGGTGGCGAACGTGGACGACGCACTGCTCAGCATTCTGGAGCCGTACAACCCGGTATTTGGCAATGCGACCGAAGACCCTACGCTGGAAACAAACAATCGGCCGGGGGTCAACTACTTTCAACCTTCCACGGCGCTGGTCTTTGACAACTCGCTCTTCGGCTATACCGCGCCGTTCTATGGCCGCCGCTACCGCCTCGAGTACGCTCAGACTCTCGGCGACTGGAAGTTCTCTCAGCTGACCGCGGACTACCGGCGCTACGATGGGATAGTCGGTCCCCTGGTTCTTGCAACCCGGCTCCTGTACTTCGGCCGCATCGGACGCGACGCAGATCGCTTTCGCATCTTCGGCGGAAGCACTGAGCTCATCCGCGGCAACACCTCGGGCTCCTACCGGCGGAACGAGTGCCGCAACGCGAACGATGCCAACACGCAGACCGGCTGCGCCGCACTCGATCGCCTGGTGGGCACCCAGCTCGGTGTCGCGAGCGCGGAGCTGCGGTTCCCCATCCTGACACCCCAGTTCGGCTTCCTCCCCGACGGGTTCCCCCCGATCGAGGGCGCCATCTTCTACGATCTCGGGCTGACCTGGGACGACCGCAGCACAATCAGATGGAATCGCCAGGCCGGAGACGATCCAACCCGGGTCCGGACACCTTCGCAGACCATCGGCTTCTCCGTTCGCACGAACCTGTTCGGGTTCGCTGTGGCGCGAGTCGATTATGCCATTCCACAGGAGCGCCGCGGAGTGAAGGGGCTGTGGACGTTCAGCCTGGGACCGGCGTTCTAGCAGCGACGGAGAGGGCGGAGAGGCCTCTCCGTCTTCTCCGTCCTGCCCCTACCCCGCTATCTTCTAATCCGTGAATCCCACAACAATTCTGATGGTTGCCGCAGCGGCTCTGTCT
>DATFFX010000296.1:0-6667 GCA_035249825.1 Gemmatimonadales bacterium
AGTCAGCAGACGGCTTAATCTGCCTCCTAGCTCATAGCCCATAGCTCCTAGCTCATAGCCCCATAGCTCATAGCTTCTTAGCTCCCCACTCCAAGGTGCAGCAGATTCACCGCTCCATGACAGCTGGAGATGGTCCCAACCAACACATCAATGGGTGATCCTCTCTGCCCGGCCGCCGCCACCGTCCGGTCGCCGGACAACACGGCACTCACGTCGAACATTCCGACTCCAAACACCCGGTGCTCGCATACCAGGAGCACGGGGCCGGCAGTGGGATGCACCTCGTTGAGTTTGCGAGTGAGGTTCTCCATCGTGTCGGCCATTTCCCACGTCCGCGGAGCGCGAATAACGGGACAGAGAGCCGGTTCAATACAGTGGGTGGGACAGATCCAGTCGGCGAATGAGATGTAGCGGGTTCCGTCCGGGGCGCTCACGTCGTAAGGAGTTCCGGGCGCCGTTGTCACATGCCGTGTCTCGATCATCCGGCGCGGCCAGCGGCATCTGGCCCGGCGGACCAGCCACTCGTACATCAGATGCGGCATAAGCGGAGATGGGACAATCGCGTCGGGTGGACCGCCCCCCTCGCTCACTTCGACCGTAGTGAGGTAGTCATCGAAAAAATCACCCCACTCCTGTACTACCAACCTGCGAGTATCGTCATTATTGGACTCACGAGCCAGTTGGCAATCGGCATCGCGATCGACGATCAGTAACTGTCTATAGGTAACCCGGTCACGAGCCCGGGCGCGCTCCAGCTGGCCGGCATAGAAGGAGCCGTAGCAGCCTCCGCCGACGATGACAATGTCACGGAACTCGATGCTATCGGATGCGTCGTCCACCGTCGACAACCAGGATTTCCCCGGTAACGAAATCTCCACCTTCAAGAAGGTAGAGCAGGGCCGCAATGACATCTGATGGACTACCGAGGCGACGCAGTGGCGTGTCACGCGCCAGCCGATCGCGCTCGTCAGAATCGTACTCCTCTGGTACCAGTACCGCACCAGGCGCGATGGCATTGACCGTGACCTCTGGGGCGAGACTCCGCGCCAGCACCTGCGTGAGCATGACGATCCCCGCCTTGCTGATGGAGTGGGCTGCGAAACCAGGCCATGGCTCCAAACCAGCGAGATCGGCGAGATTCACGACCTTTCCGCCGGTCACCCGCAGGGAGGCTGCTGCTCCCTGGGTACAGAAGAACACGGCACGCAGGTTCAGGCCGAAGATCGCATCCCATTGCTCCGGGGTGGTCTCCTCGAAGCGCAACCGATGCATCACCGCTGCGGAGTTGATCAGCACGTCCAACCGCCCGAACTCCGCCACCACTCGTCCGGGCAGGGCGCTGGCGGCGTATGGGTCGGTCAGATCGGCTTCGAAGCAGGAAGCCCGACCGCCCGCGTCCGTGATTTCCTGCTTCAGCTCCTGAGCACCCGCGCTGGATGCGTGATGATGGATGGCCATGGTCATGCCGCGGCCGGCCAGGGCGCCGGCCATAGCCCGGCCCAGGCGACGCCCCGCACCTGTGACCAGGGCTACGCGGCCCTGCAGGTCCATCAGAGTGAGCCGGCTGGAACAGGAGAGATAGGAAGGATCTGCCCGCTCATCGTTGCATCCGAGTGTGCCAGCGACATCACGCCATCTGTGATTTCCTGCATCTCGACGTACTGCGCACCTTCAGCGCCGGTCGCAGCCACATTATCCACGGTACGCACCATGGCGGGTGCGATCGCGTTGACCCGGATGTGACGATCCTGCAGCTCGAGCGCGAGGCTACGGGTGAACCCGGCGACGGCGGCTTTGGCGGCCGAGTAGACCGCCATCGGGCTCTGGGGATGGAAATACGCTATGGAAGAGAAGTTAACGATACAGCCGCGGGTCACTGCCAGAGCTTCGATTGCGGCTTTCGAAACCAGAACCGCGGTCTTCACATTGATCGCTATTTCCCGATCGATGGCTTGGGCCGTGATGTCACTGATCGGCCCGAACGTGGTGAGGCCACCAGCCACGTTGACTACGACATCCAGCCGCCCGAAGTGTTTGAGCGCAACCTCCACTGCAAGATCAGCGATGTCGGGCTCAGTCAAGTCACCTGCGCACGGTCGGGCATCAACACCCTGAGCGGCAAACTCCCGAACCCGCGCGGCCACCCCCACCGCATTGAGATCGCAGGCGACGATCTTGGCGCCCGCTTTGCCGAACGCCAGAGCGACTGCGTTGCCGATCTGCCCGGCCCTTCCCACCCCGGTGACGAGGACGACTTTGTCCGTGAAGTCATAGCGGGCAGCGCTCATCAGTCTTCCAGGCTCTCCAGGATGATTGCCGCGCCAGGGGCACCTGATTGGCTGTAAAGGACCGTACCGTCGCGATCGATTAGGCACACCGATCGCGCAATACCAGGCATGACCGGCATGAGAGCGCCATAGGCGCGACTGATCGCGTACTCTGGATCGGACAATAACAGAAACGGCAGCCCCAGCTTCGCGGCATAGGCGGCATGCCGCTCGGCCGAAGCCGGATTCACGCCGAAGGGCCGGATCTTGTGGTCGGTGTAGGTCTGAATCTCGTCGCGCACGGCGGAGAGTTGACGGTTTCAGCCCGGCGTGTTGTTGCCGGGGTAAAACACCAGCAGCACTCGGGAGTGCTGGAGCAGTTGCTGAAGCTGATAGGTGCGGCCGTCAGAAGCTGCGGCCGTGAAATCGGGAGCGATACTGCCGGGCTGGAGCAGACTCATGACACGACACGGTTGAGGGAATGACTGTGGCGATCGTCGAGACGTTCGAGCCACTCGAGCGGAACCTGCTGGGAGCCAATCGTACCATGGGTGACACCCGGCTCGGGATCACCGTGCCAGTCACTTCCCCCGGTTCGCAGCAGGTCCAGCTTGAGAGCGATCTCGGTGAGACGAGCACGCAAATCGGGATCGTGACTGGGATGGCGAGTTTCCACCGCGTCCAGGCCTTCTCCCTTGAGACGCTCGATGAAGCTGCGGGTTCCCCGCTCCTTCAGATGAGCGACCGACACGAGGCCCCCGTTTTCGTGAACCACCTCGACGATAGTCTTGAACTGCGGCAAAGTCTTTTCCACGAAGGCGGGACGGCCTCGGCCAAGATAGCGGTCGAACGCGTCTCCCAGGTCGATTGCCCCACCCTGGCGAACGATCGCCCGCGCCACATGCGGCCGCCCGACTGCGCCACCTCCGGATTCATGCAGCACATGATCGAACGAGAGATCCACTCCCAGTCGTTGGAGCTGCTCCACCATCGCTCGAGCCCGGCGGACCCGGTCTGCCCGGCAGCGCTCCAGAAAAGCATCCAGTCCCGGTGAATCGCATGGCAGGTAATAGCCCAGCACATGCATCTCACCCCAGGGCGCCGCGGCAGAGAACTCACATCCACCGACCACTCTGACTCCATACTGCTCCCCAGCAGTAAGAGCCTCGGAAACGCCGCCGACGGTGTCATGGTCGGTCAGCGCAATGCTGTGGAGACCGGCTGCGTGGGCGCGCTTCACCACAGCCTCCGGCGCCAGACTCCCGTCCGAGGCAGTGGAATGAACGTGCAGGTCGATAGTCTCCGATCGGCCAGGTCCCTCGGCCATGAGACTCAGCGTCTGTATCCCATCTCGGGGGCGGTCCAGGATGGCTGCGAGTGATCCAGAAGCTCGCGGAGCTCAGCATCACTCAGCTGGCTCAGCGACCGCTCTCGGCTCTTGGCGCCGAGCGGAGAGTACCGCGACACACGCTGCTCCCGGCCGGGTCCTACACCCCGAGTGAAGATCACGCCGAACTCGTCCTTCACGTACTGAGTGACCCGGCCGCTGACGCTGACCTCCCACTGTTCCCCGTTCGCCTCGATGATCCGCCGCGGCATGTCAAACGCCGCTATCGGTAAACTGCTGCAGGCTCACCTTTACGTCGGCCATGAACCGGTCGGCGTCGGCCCCGTCGACTATCCGATGATCAAATGCCAGCGAGAGCATTCCCATGGTGCGTATGGCAATCATGTCGCTCCCGTCAACAGTGACGACGGCCGGCTGTTTGGTAATGCTCCCCACGCAAAGAATCGCCGCTTGCGGCTGATTGATGATCGGCGTGCCAATCACCGAACCGAAGACGCCCGGGTTGGTAATTGTGAAGGTGCCTTTCTGCACCTCGTCCGGACTCAGCTTCTTGGTTCGGGCACGTTCACCGAGATCATTGATGGCTCGGGCGATCCCGAGGAGCGAGAGCTCGTCGGCATGCTTGATCACCGGAACGATCAGTCCCCATTCGAGCGCCACTGCAATGCCGAGATTGATGTCACGGCGCAGCAGGGTGCTTTCCCCCGAGACAGCGGCGTTGAGGAGCGGATGCTTTCGAAGGTTATCCGCAACGACCTTGGCGATAAACGCCAGGAAGGTCAGATTCACGCCCCGCTCGGCGTATTCCTCTTTCCTTTTCGCGCGAATCTGGGCGACCCGGGTGTAGTCAACCTCGAACACAGTGTTGACGTGTGGCGAGACTCGCCGCGACATCACCATATGATCAGCAGTCAGCTTCCGGATCCGCGACCAGGGCTCGACACGATCCCCCTCCCACGGGTCCACGGTCGCTGCCGCAGGCAATGCAGCGGGGCCGCGGGGCGGCGGGACCGTAATCGCACGATCGGAGCCAACGCCGGGCGCGGTTGGCACTACCCCGCTGCCCCGGTGCCCCGCTGCCTGCTCCGCTTCCCCGCTTTGGATGTAGCTCAGGATGTCGTTCTTGGTGACTCGTCCTGCGAGGCCACTTCCCGGGATTGCACTGATATCGACCTTGTGTTCCGCGGCCATCTTGCGGACCAGAGGAGTCGACTTACGCTGGAGTCGCTCCTCCATCGATTCCACGGCCCCGTTTCCTCCGGTCGCGTCGCTTACAGCTCGCACGTCCTGAGTCACCGGCTCGGCCTCCCGAGACCCGGTCTTGGGCGGCATTGCCGGCGCCGGTGCCAGCGGAGCCGGCGGAGCTCCGGCCGGCGTGGCCGGCTTCTGCGGTGCCGGCGCGCCAGGCGAAGGCGCGGCAGGAGGCTTCGGTTTCTCGGCTGCGGCACTGGCATCGGTTTCGATCCTCGCAACCACCGTCTGGACGGCGACAGTCTCACCTTCCTGCACCAGGATCTCGGCGAGCACCCCTGCAGTGGGCGCAGGAATCTCCGCATCCACTTTGTCAGTGGAGATCTCGAAAATGGGCTCGTCTCGCTTGATAGGCTCCCCGACCTTCTTGATCCATCGAGAGAGAGTACCCTCAGCGATCGATTCGCCCATCTGGGGCATGATTACGTCTATCTTGGCCATCTGAACTCCTGTCTTTATCAGTCGCCGGTCGTCAGTCTCGGCCAGGGAGATGTCCCCTCATCCCACGCGCCTGGTGACTGGGCACTGGCGACTCCCACTCAACTCTAATACGCCGCCAGCCACCTCGCCGCCCTCACGATGTCCCCGGTCTGCGGCAGCACGAAATCCTCCAGCTGCGGGGCATAGGGTAGCGGCACGTCGTGGGCCGCCACCCGTTTGATCGGCGCATCGAGCCATTCGAATGCCAGATCGCTGATGCGTGCGGCGATCTCCCCCGCCACTCCCCCGGTGACGGTGTCTTCGTGCACGATCAGCACCCGATTCGTCTTCTTGACCGTGGCCGCTATCGCCGCGTCATCCATGGGCAGCAGGGAGCGCAGATCCAGTACCTCGACCGAGAGCCCATCTTCGCGCTCCAGCTGCTCGGCAGCATCGAGTGCCTTCCATACCGTCGCGGCGTAGGTGATGATCGAGAGGTCCCGCCCCTCCCGGGCCAGTCTCGCCTTTCCAATTGGCACCACGTGATCGCCCTGCGGCAGCTCTTCCTTGATGCGCCGGTAGAGATATTTGTGTTCGAAGAAGAGCACGCAATCGTCGTCGCGGATCGCAGCCTTGAGCAGTCCCTTGGCGTCGCCAGCCGTGGCAGGGTAGACGATCTTGAGGCCGGGGGTGTGCAGAAAGGCGGCCTCGGGATTCTGCGAATGGAAGGGACCGCCCCGCACGTACCCACCACTCGGGCCGCGCACCACCATCGGACAAGGCAGGAAAGCACGATATCGAGCGGTTGCCACATAGTTGGTGAGCATGTCGTAGGCGCACGAGATGAAGTCGATGAACTGCATCTCGCACACGGGGCGCATGCCCATATGAGCGGCGCCGGCGGCCGCGCCCACAATGGCCGCCTCGGATAAGGGGGTATCGATCACCCGCTGTTCACCGAAGCGGGATTGCAGACCCTCGGTCACCTTGAAGGCTCCGCCGTAGGCACCGATGTCCTCTCCCAGACAGATGACCTCGGGATCGCGCTCCATCTCCTCGAAGAGCCCCTGGCGGATCGCCTCCAGATACGTAGTCTCAGCCATCGTGTGTCCCCCAGCTCGAGGGCCGCTCATGGCGGTCGACAGCCGACCGCACCCCCTCACGGTACCACAGCGCTGGCATCTCCACTGGATCAGCGTAGACCCCGCGCAGCGAGTCGCGCGGCTCGGGTGCGGGTGACGCTTCCGCCTCGTCGGTAGCTTGATCGATCTCCGCAGTCACGCGGGTGTCGATCCGTTCCAGGTCGGAAAGCGGGATCCCTTCGCGGCTGGTAAGCACCTTGCTATATCGATCCAGCGGATCGTTTTCGCGGGCCCAGCGA
>DATFFX010000297.1:0-4412 GCA_035249825.1 Gemmatimonadales bacterium
GGCATGACACAGAAGGATCGCCTCTGCGATCGACTCGGGGCCGGCTGCTTCACCGGCGTGAATGGTGATCCCAAGCAGGCCCCGCGCGGCTCTATCGAAAGCGGCACGGTGAGTGCCCGGCGGCCCCCCCGCTTCCCCGCCGGCCAGATCGAAGGCAACCACGCCGCGATTCCTGAACGCGACCGAACATTCCGCGAGCTCGAGCGATATGGCAGGGTCGTAGTGCCGAAGTGAGCAATTGATCACCCGGGCAATGACACCAAACTCCCGCTCTCCGCGAGCCAACCCCCGGAGCTCTGCCTCCATTACCGACTCCAGCGCCAACCCTTCACGCTGACTCAGGTGAGGACAGTAACGAACCTCGAGATAGCGGATGTTGTCGTGGGATGCGTCCTCGACCATCTCGTACGCCACCCGTTCGAGTGCCTCCGGCGTCTGCAGCAGCGGGATGGTGAAGTCGAATCGGTGCAGGTAATCCTCCAGGCTGGACGCGTCGTCCACCAGCATGAACCGCCGCAGCGGCTCGACCTCGAACGACGGCAGCGCCACTCCAGCCTGGCGGGCCAGATCGATCATCGTCTCGGGACGAAGTGAGCCATCGAGATGCACATGCAGCTCGGCCTTCGGAAGGCGGCCGATCAGCTCACGCGTCAGCATCGGCATTCTCACTGCGGCGAGCTCTGGCGATGACCCGGAGGATCGCTCCTGCCGCGAGCGACGTTTCGGAGGAGATCTCGATTCCCCTGGCGTCGGTGACGTACGCTGCCCCGCTACTGATCAGGGCTGCGAGCGCGGGATCAAGGGCGCGCACTGCGGCGGCCACGTCCGTGCCGGCCGGCAGGTCCACGGCCACCGCATTCACGAACACCCGGACCGTCTGACTCATCGGCGGGTAGAGACGAATCCCGGACGGATGGTTACCTCGATGGGCTGCGACAGCCGCCGCAGGTAGGTGATGAGGCCATCGACATCCAGCATGCCGCCTGGCTCCGCCGGCAGGTCCATCAGCATCCGGTAGCCATCACCCCCACTCGCCAGGAAGTCATCCACCGCAAGAGTGTACCTGGCATCGTTGCGTAACCTGCGCCCCTGCAGCTCCACACTCCGGACCCGGCGGCCGGGAGAACGCCGAGGATCGTAGCGCACCACCGCTCCGGAGATGTGCGCAGATGGCTCTCCCTCAGCCAGTGCATGCTCCAGGACTTCCCGAAGCTGTCTGCCCGAGAGGGTCACCTTCAGTAACGCATTCTGGAAGGGCTGGACCTCATAGAGCTGTCCGTAGTTGACCGGTCCGCCTGGCAGATCACCACGTATTCCGCCGTTCCCCACCAGCCCGAGGTCCGCCCGCAGCACGTTCCTGCGGGCCTCTGCGATCAGGCGCCCCAGGGCGTGCTGGCTTCCGCTTCGGGAGAGCGGCAGCTTGAGTGACGCCACTATCCGCTTGGTGGCGGACTCTGCATTACGGGCATAGCCCTGCACCAGCACCGCCAGCGCCGAATCTCCTCTGATGGAATCCGGGTTGACCGGCATGAGGCGCGTGCGCACCTCCCGGCCTCCCGCCGGCGTCTTTACCAGATCCGCTACGGCCAGGGCTCTTCCTCCGATGCCGGCCTCAACGATAGGGATACCTGAGATCCTGGTGTTCACCAGACTGTGCTTGTGGCCGGCGACGATGAGATCGATCGTTTTCGGCTCGACGGCATCGGCCAATCTGATGATCTCGCCGCTGCATACCGGTCCATCGCATTCGGCACCAGCATGAGCGAGGAGGATCGTCAAATCCGGGCGGAGCGCCCGCACTTCGGTCAGCACGTCGTTTATCGGGAGGGCGCCTTCGCCGAAGCGGAGTCCCGCAGTCCACTCCGACTTGATGGCTTCCTTGGCGTCGGCTGTAATGTATCCCACGATTGCCACTTTGAGCGGGCCGGCCTGAACCATCCGGTACGGTGTTGCCCACTCCGGGCGCCGGCTGGTCGCGGAATCGAACACGTTGGCAGCCAGCCATGAGTACCGCGACTCCGCCATCCTGCGGCGCAGCGTATCCACCGACCAGTCGAACTCATGATTACCGATCGCGGCAGCGGTCAGGTCAAGCTGATTCAAAGCCTCGATCATGGACCGGCCCGCCGTCACGTTGGAGAGGAACGTGCCCTGCATCTGATCGCCGGCGTCGAGCCGCAGGACGGGGCAGGCGCACTCGGTGTCGAGGCTGTCCATCAGCCCCTTCAGCGCCGAGAGCCCGCCCCAGCGCTGACCATCGTGGTCGGTCTTCGGGAGCAGGGACCCGTGAAGATCTGTGGTCGCGAGCACGCGAAGGAGAACCGTGTCGCGCGGGCCGGGGGCTGGTGAAGGAGGAGAAACCTTGAACAAGGCGCGAACAGCGGAGGTAGCCATCTCCGGAACTATGCGCCAATCTCGCGCCGCATAGTCGGCAGGTGCGATGCTCTTGCGGACCCGGATCTCCTCAGTGAGGAGATCACGAATGTTTTCATTCCTGTCATAGACCACAGGAGCACCGCGAAGCATGGCGTAGCCACCAGCCCCGGTTTGACGGTGGCTGTTGACCGCCATGGTGAAGCTGTCCGAGTGCCGGACGGGGCGTTTATTGACGGTGAGATTGCGGATCCGGTCGCCTGCCGGGCGCCGCAGATCGATCTCATACCGGGCGCCGGCGACGATGTCGTAATCGTAGCCCGGAACGCTTTGGTTGATCGAGATGCGACCGGCAGGATCGGCCTTGAAGTAGCGTGCGCTGTGCTCCAGATATTCCTTCAGCTGCGCGCCGGTGATCCGTACTGCCCGAAGGGTGTTGTCGTACGGATAAAGCGCCGCCACGTCCCTCATGCGTATCGTGCCACTGTCGAAGCCGGCTCTCAGGTTGAAGGCGGAGGCCGCCGACAGATTCGCTCCGGTTCGCTTCAGCTGAACCGCGTTGACGAAGTTCATGATCGCGGTGGGCTCGATGCGTGCCGCAGCCGCCCGCATTTGCCCCCGGGCGTCTCCAATCGAGCTGTCCGCCCAGGCGAGAGCCGCCTGGTGTGCCGCCGCGAGCCTTTGAGTAACGCGAGCTGAGGCAGGGACGCGGGCTGTCGCCACCAGCTCGGCTCTTATCCGTACTGGGCTCCAGCGGCCTTCCCGGCGTGCCAGGTACACGTGAGTTACGGAAATGCTTGCGGCATAGGGTCTGGGCTGAACGAAGTGGACACTTCCCAGCGTCGAATCGCGCATTTCCCGATGCGAATGGCCCACGACAACGATATCCGGCGGTAACGGAAGTTGGGCCAGGGCTGCAGCCGAGTGCTCCTCACCTACGCCAGTGGTGTCGTACGAGGCGTTGCCGCTCATCCCGCTATGCGACAGGACAATGGCCAGGTCCGACTCCCGCCGCAGTGCTTCCATGACCCGTCTCGCCGCTGGAGGAATCCGCTCGATCCGCAGCTTCCCCCGCAGCTGATCCCGATTCCATACCATCGTTCCTGGGGTAGTGAAGCCGGCCACCCCCACCCGCACGCCTTGGCGCTGCAGCACTACATAGGGAGGGTAGAGCAACGTGTCGCCCGGCAGGGTGTGAAGGTTCCCGCTGACGTAGGGGAAGGCTGCGCCGGCAATTGTCTTTCGCATCGCTGCCGGTCCCCAGTCGAGCTCGTGGTTCCCCACTGTAGCCACATCGTACCCGGTCAGGTTCATCGCCTCGATAACGGGATTGGGATCGCGGGGCGCCACCCGGCCGTGGTAGGTCGCGAACAGATCACCCTGGATGAGATCACCGGCATCCACCACTACCACCTGGCCGGGATAGCGGGCCTTGAGCGAATCCACCACCGTCGCAACCCGTGACAGTCCACCGGGAAATGGCTGATTGGTGATGTAGTCCCAGTCGGTGGCGTGTCCATGGACATCGGTGGTCGCGACGATGACGATGTGAGCCGTGTCCCGCTGGGGAACTGGTGGACACAGCGGTGGACACACCGTGGCGGTTGCGGCGGTGAACAGGTGGAACGCGGTAATGATGGAGAGCATGGCGGAAATATAGCTCTCGCCTTCCCCGCCTTTCACGCCCTCCGCTACCTTTGACTCGCCACCCACGACACTCAGAACCAGTACCGGACGATGATCCGCGGAAAAGGCCATGACTCAGCGCATTCTCGTGGTGGATGACGAGCCCGACATCACCGCTCTGGTCGCCTACCATCTGGCCAAGGCTGGTTTCAGGGTCTCCACGGCTGCGAACGGAACCGATGCGCTGAAGGCTGCCCGGGACGAGCGCCCCGACATCGTCATACTCGACCTGATGCTTCCGGGCGTGTCCGGCTACGACATCCTGGCCGAGCTTCGGAAGCGGGAGGAGACCAGAGACGTGGGTGTGATCCTGCTGACCGCGCGCCGGGAGGAGACCGATCGGATCAGAGGTC
>DATFFX010000298.1:0-4599 GCA_035249825.1 Gemmatimonadales bacterium
GGCCGCGGGTTCCGGTGTTATTGGCCCAGGAGTGGTCCGACTCGATCCACATGACCAAAGCAGTGCAACGCCGGCAAGGAAAGGCAGTTTCAGAGTCACTCGAAGCTCCAAGCTGCAGATATGCGGAAGCGGAACTAAGACGAACGTGCGGTCGCGGACAAAGATAGCGTCACGCATAGCTCTCACTGCTTACTCTCACTTCTACTTCTCACCCTCACGCTTACGCCGAGTGCCCAGTCTTCTCACCCCGAACCAGCTCTACCGCGTGTTCCACGAGGTCATTCAGCACGGTCAAGCCGTCGCGGACGCCGCCAGTACTTCCGGGGAGATTCACGATCAGCGTCCTGCCGCGGACCCCGGCAAGACCGCGAGACAGAGCGGATCGAGGAAAGCGCGGGAATGCGCTCATGCGGAGTGCTTCTGCTATGCCCGGTGCTTCCTTGTCCAGGACCGCGCGGGTGGCTTCGGGCGTGATATCGCGTGCCGTAAGCCCGGTACCGCCGGTGGTCAGTATGACGTCGGCGCGATTCGCGTCAGCCCACTCAACAAGGACCGACACGATGCGTCCGGCATCATCCGAAACCAGCGCGCGCTCGGCCAGGATGTAGCCTCGCTCGCCCGCCCAGCTCGCGATGAGATCGCCGGAAGTGTCGGCCCGCTCGCCTCGGCTACCGGCATCTGAGATGGTGAGGATCGCGAGTCGGAGCGGCATCGCGCTCAAGATACGATCTTATCGCAGCCGTAGCACGAGTCGCAGACCCGCTGAAGAAGCGGTAGAATGCTTGTGCGTGTGAGTTTGACGCACCATGTCCGGTGTGGCGACCCTCCCCGGCCGGGACGATCACCCGTGGCACACCCGTGCAAGGTCAATCAGGGCACAGGATTGTGATTCGCTGGCCCAGCGGCCCACGGGGCATGAAATATGAGGTGCAAGGAATCGCAGTCTCCCAGTGCATTTTCCCAATGCCACGTGCCGGATCAAAGCGGTGCCGGAGGTCTTCCCCATGAACGTTGTCCGATCGACTCCCTTGCTTGCAGCCGCGCTAATGACTGTTTTGGCCTGCGGTGAAGACTCGGCGCCCACGGAACCAGAAGCGCGGCCTGCCCACGAGGTCGCGGCATCAGGAGCGGCGCCGACATTTCGGATGGTCAGCACAGGAACCCGCGGTTGTGGAGTGACCTCTGATAGGCGCGCCTATTGTTGGGGAAGCAGCAACCAGTTCGTTGGGGGCACCCTGCGATTTCGTCAGGTAGCTGTGGGCGGCAGCCACATCTGCGGCGTGACCACGGGCGATGTCGTCTACTGCTGGGGTAGCAACGTTACCGGCCAGCTTGGCGATGGCACCACCACCTCACGGCTGACGCCGGCCCCGGTCAAGGGGGCACTTCGGTTCCGCACTGTGCGGGCGGGCAACTGGCACACCTGTGCGGTCACCTATTCCAACCAGGCGTATTGCTGGGGGCGCAACGCCGAGGGCCAACTGGGTGACAGCACCGAGGCGGGCCGCCGCGCACGCCCCGTCAAGGTTGTCGGCGGGCACAGCTGGCGCCATGTCGTTCCCGGCGGCAATCACACCTGCGGCGTGACCAACTCCGACAAGGCCTATTGCTGGGGCGCCGGGGGCAGCGGGCAGATCGGAGACGGCAAGACCGTCCTGCACCGCCGGTGGCCCCGCGCAGTCGCCGGCGGGCTGAGCTTCCGCCAGGTGGCTGCCGGCCTGGCTCATAGCTGCGGCCTCACCTACGCCGACCGGGCCTACTGCTGGGGATCCAACGGCGATGGCCGCATTGGCGATGGTACCACCACCACACGCTTGAAGCCGGTTGCCGTCGCCGGCGGGCTCCGATTTGCCGGCATCGGTCCGGGCGGTAATCATACCTGCGCAGTGACAACTTCGAACCGGGCGTACTGCTGGGGCGACAACGCCTTCGGGCAGCTTGGAGATGGCACCACATCGGACCGCCGGGTCCCGGTCAATGTGGCTGGAGGCCTGCTGATCGACCGGATAAGTGCCAGCAGAGGCATCTTCGACAGCTTTTCTTGTGGCCTGACCACGGGCGACAAGGCCTATTGCTGGGGCGACAACGCCTCGGGACAGCTCGGCGACGGCACGACTACCGATCGTTCCACGCCGGTGGCAGTCCTCGGTCCAACGTGATCCGACCCTCTCTTCTCGGCACGGCCGGGTTCCTGCTGCTTGGCTGCGGTGATGGCGACTCGCTCAGTCCTACTGGTGTTCCGGATGTCGCCGGCACCTATCACGGCGAGTTCATCGTCACGAGCTCGAGTGCAGCGGGAAATCAGAACCTGGGGACGTTTCCCGCAACCGCGACGATATCGCAGCAGAAGTCCAATCTTTCGATCATTATCGTCCCGCCCCAGGGTGGTGCCTTGACCTTCAGTGGTACGATCGCGGAGGGAGGCGCTACCACGCTCGACAGCGAGGCGGGACTGATGTTTCTGGAAGGCGAGTTGCCGGAGTGCTCCTTCGAGGAAGCCACCACGGCCAGCGAAGCGATTCCCGATGCCGGCAGTCTCACTCTCACGGCAGCTGTTGCCGGTGCATCCTGCACACAGGGAGAGGACGGCGGACTCCTGACGACCGAATTTTCGGTGCGGTTCCAGGGCACGGAAGCCGAGGCGACCTAACGTTCCGCCTGCACCGGCTCGACAGCATTGGTACCGAGCACGAGCTTGATCAACGCCAGCATCTTCTCGCTCTCGAACGGCTTGGGCAACACGGTGATAGCGCCGCGACTGTCGCTGCCGGACATCAACCCATCCACCGGGTGGGCAGACATCAGGACAACTCGCACATCTGGATGTTCAGCAACCAGGCGCTGCGCCAGCTCGGTGCCCAGCATGCCCGGCATTCGAATATCGCTGAGCACGAGATCGATCGGATCCGGTGAGATGCGGGCCACATCGAGCGCCTCCATTCCATAGCCGGCCTCGAGCACCTTATAGCCGTCGCTGCGGAGCTGGCGGACGATCAAATGGCGTAGCGCGACCTCGTCATCCACTACGAGAACCGTGGCCTGGCTCAGGCGGACTGGCATACGTGACTCCTCGGGGGTACCGATCCAACTGTCAGGGAGCGGATCAGGAGACGTCCATCGATTGTTTTCAGGTACTTGGATCGTACGGGCGAAAATGCCAGGTCGCAAGGCGTGCAGTGGACTGCGGCACGGAGATGCAGCGGACTGCGGACCTGTCAAGCTGTTGGACGAGACGTAAGTTGTTGGTTGACTATATGATAGGACTGCCGGAGGACAAAGCTCCAACGGTGAGCATTAAGACGAGCCCTTTTTAGCACTTCCTTTCTTCCAGAACGGTCGAGTCACCACCTCGGCCGGCATTCGCTCTCCGCGGCAATCGATCTCGAACTTGGTGCCCACCTTCGCCACGGCAGCGGGAAGGTACGTTGTGCCAATCGGCACACCCAGAGAAGGACTCATCGTGCCGCTCCGCACCCGGTCTACCTCGCGACCCTCATGGTAGACCGAATATCCTGGGCGGGGGAAGCCGCGGCCTTCCAGCTGGAACCCCACGAGCTTCCGAGTGACGCCGCGGCGCTTCTGAGCCCTGAGCGCGTTATCGCCGGTGAAAGGGCATCCCTTCTCCAGCTTCACGATCCAGCCGAGACCGGCTTCGAGCGGCGTAGTATTCTCGTCGATCTCGTTTCCGTAGAGAGCGTAGCCCATCTCGGTGCGGAGCGAGTCGCGTGCGCCGAGCCCAATCGGTTTAGCTCCTCCTCCGGTGATTGCTTCCCATAGCTGCACCGAATCACGCTCCCGGCAATACAGCTCGAAGCCGTCCTCGCCGGTGTACCCGGTACGAGAGATGAAGCACTGAGCCCCGGCGACTTTGCCCGACACGAAGTGATAGTAGGCGATGTCGGGTAAGTGAGTCGCCGTCAGCGGCTGGAGCACACCCTCCGCGTGTGGGCCCTGGACCGAAAGCAGCCCCACGTCGCTGGAGATATCCTTGAGGCGCACATTGATGCCCCCCTTCTGCTCTACGATGTGCTCCCAGGCTTTGGCGGTGTTCGACGCGTTTACCACGATCATCAGCTTGTCTTCGAAGCGATAGACCGTGCAGTCGTCAACGAAGGTGCCTTCTGAAGTGAGAATGGCGGAGTACTGTACGCCTCCCGGCTCGAGAGCGGCCACGTCGTTGCACGTGATCCGGTTTACGAAGGCGTTCCGGTCGGGGCCGGTCACCTCGATCTCCCCCATGTGAGACACGTCGAAAATGCCGGCCCCCGTCCGTACCGCATGATGCTCGGCCAGGATGCCGGTGGGATACTGTACCGGCATCTCCCAGCCGGCGAAGGGCACCATCTTGGCGCCGAGCGCCTTGTGAGCGTCGTAAAGTGAGGTCCGTCTCAGAGTCGTAGTAACGGGCATTCGTGTTATCCTGGTCGTTGGCTGCCACCCTGATCCGGAGTGCAGCGAAAGGAAAGGGCGCCGGGGCCTGACGGGCCTCTTTTTATCTTCGGCAGGCGTGCACCGAGCACGCGAGATGATCTCTGTGAGCTACGGTTCGGCCCCTGCCCCCTCGCGGAGTTTACCCTGAGCGCCAGCGAAGGGCTCAGG
>DATFFX010000299.1:0-3874 GCA_035249825.1 Gemmatimonadales bacterium
TGAGGGACTCGCCATCAAGAACACAGACTGTGCCGGGCATCGCCCGAAGTTGACAGCCTGAGCGCGGCGATTCAACCCCCGAAGCTCCAGCAGGCGATCAGCGGCTGGCGGTCTTCTTCCCTGCTTTCAGCTCAGGGTTTCCCCTGTCCGTCTGGAACGCCCAGTCGAGAATGACCAATGTCGGCCCCACATGTGTCACCCGCACCGCCCCGTACCGCACGAACCCGTCGCCGCCATCCATTTCGAAAACGTATCCGAATCCTGGCGACGCTTCGATCGGCGACGTGGTATATGGCGCACACCCGTCAGGACTGGAGTCCGGTATGCACGCGGCGAAGTCCACGCTGGTGAGATCGCCGACCGGAATTTCGTCGTAGAACTCGACCCCGGTCCCTGCCCGTACCGGCGTCAGGAACACAGTCCCGGATACGTCTCGCTCCACGGCAAAGTCGATGTCACCGGCCGACCCGGCCCGAATCAAGCCAAGCTCGCTGTCCTGAAGCTGCTGGTCGCCGTTGAGATCGTCCCAGAAACGGAAACCACTGCCGGCATCCTGCGTTGGAAGCACGTTGAGGGCTATGTTGCGGCTGTCCGGTCGCGGAGTATCTGCTCGCGCCTGCGATCGTGCGCTTTCGGCTCCCTCCACCGACCGCGCTGTGACGGCAAAACAGCGGGAGACGCCGTTGGTCAGTGCCCCCACAACGAACTCGGGCGCGACGGTGGTTCCCTCCAGCGCCCAGGTATTGCCGCAAGCATCGTTATCAAAGTCGTAGTTCGTGCTGTAGATCGCGTAGCTCTCGAAGTTGGCGGGATCGGCGGTAAAGGCGTTGTCAGACCATGAGAGGGCAATGGCACCATCCAACGTGGTGCTGGTGAGATCTGCCGGGACGTCAGGTGGGATGCCAGGAGAAGCGCGATCGGATGAGCATGCTGCTATCAGGCCCAGGAAGACCGGCATCCACCAGCCCCGCATACATGTTCTCCAGAATGGGATAGCGTGACGCTCGGCAGATCGCGTGCCAAGCCGGCCCTCTGCCTCGCCGCCCTGCTGACCCGCTGCCCTGTCCCCCGCTGAGGACAATTTATTGCTCGAACGTGGTCTGGTTATAATCGAACTTGAGGTCCGGCAAATCGGTGAGGTGGATAGAAAAATAGAAGGCGAAGTTGCCATTCGCATTCCGCACGAAATTGAACCCTGCCCGCCATTCGTGCAGCTCCCTTTCCAACCTGACGACCTGCGATTCGAATTTGCTGTCGGTAATGTTGAACTGCGACGACCACGACAGGGACCAGAACGGGGTCGGAGAGAAGCTGGTGCTGAAACCGAGGTTCTGCTGGTCGGTCCCCTCCAGCCCCGGAATCGGGCGCTGGCGAGACAACGTGTAGTTGAAGTTGGCCGAGAAGCTCCGGCCGGCTCCAGAGAACGGCACCTGGCCGCTGTTGTAGAACGAGCTCTTTCTCCGGCCCGCATCGGCCACATATGAGCTCGGCACCTCGTCCGAGTCTCTCCGCGGTCCGCTACCGCCCAACCCGAAAATCGAGCCGATGCTTCGAAGCGTGTTACTCGAGATGGCGAAGCTGGCGCTGACGCTGCTGAGAAACGGATCGAAATCGGCTGTATCGACCCCGGCCACTCCGGCCCAGAGATCGTGACTCAAGCTCAGGGTGAACTGGGGGAGGAGATCGCTCAGGAACGAGTTCGTCACGGTCTCGGTTATCCAGCCGGTCCGACCCGGCTTCTTCGCCTGTTCCAGATCATAGGTGATCGGACTGGTATTGATACTGAGCACGCGAAATTTGCGCGCGTCGAGGACGGCTGTGTCGGCCGCTGCAGTCTTCGCTTTGGCTTCGAAGGTCTGGGACAGCCCGAGACTCACCGTCTGGGTTGCATCACTTCGCAGCTGGAATGTTTCGCCAGGAGCGACCAGGGCGCGGGCATATTCCTCGGGTACGTTGGCTGCCGGTGAGTAGTTCCAGCTGATCGTGGGTGAGAGGCTGTGGCGAACCCGGCTGGCCAAACCCAGGCCGGGAAAGAACGCAAACAGCGTGGGGGACGCCGTGGCCGAGAAGCGGAATCGCTTGCCCTGTCGCACGAACGCGCCACCAGTGTTCCGGTTACGTAGTGCAAAGGGGCCGCTTGTTGTATTCGCGACTCCCACTACTGGTTGGAGCTTCCAGGAACCACGAAACAGAACTGGCAGGTTGATGCCGGTATCCCAATCGATTCCAGTGGAGAAATCGCCCAGAAAGGTCCGGGTGACCGTAAGTGAATCGGATGGGTCCGGTGTGCTCGGGTCATCGACTCGGAGCCGCACGGAGTCGCGGCCGGTATTGGTTTCGTCAGTCACCCGAATCGCATTCTGCCAGTTGAACGCCCCGAATCTGAGCGGCGTATCGAAATTGAAGGCGGTCACCCGGCTGCTGCCGCTCTGCTCAACGGTGTCGAGCACGCCGCCAGGCAGCAGCTGCACCAGCGGCCCCAGGGGAGTGTCGGAGCTGGTGTTGTTGGTAAAGCTCAGGCCCGGCGACCAGGTGATGTTGGATCCGAGCGCGATCGATGCGGGAGAGATGGTCAGGGCCGGCAGAAGCTGCTGCACGCTTCCATCCGACAAGCTTTGACGACGGTTCCCGCCCAGCGTTACTGTCCCCCAGCCGTAGCGCTTCGAGAAGTTCAGCGAGCTCGTGATCTGCTGCGTGTTGAGCAGCGGATCGATGGCGTTGCGCTCCAGCACCGCGGTATTGCTCGCATAATTGAGGTCGAGACTCAGGCTGGTCGATAAGTCGAACGTCTGCTGGTGATCCCAATTGAGGGAGGTCGCGGACCCGCCGCCAGTCTGCTGCTGCTTGCTGAAGGCAATGGAGCCGTTCACGAACCGGTCGAGCCAGTTGTACTGGCCACCAATGCCGTACTGAACGTACCGGTTGGAATACCAGTCGAGCCGCCCGGTGAAATCGAGGTAATCGTTGGGAGCCCAGTAATAGCCGATGTTGGTGATCTGCCGGTTATAGGAACGGCTGGGACGGACCAGGTCGTTGAAGCCGAACTGCGGAATCAGAATGCCCGAATGACGACCCGGGCGCATGTCCTGGAAGATGAACGGCAGCCACAGAATGGGAACATCGCGCACATAGAGCACCACGGGCCGGGCGACCAGCACATTCCGGGAGATCCACTTCACCTGCCGGGCAGAGAAATGGTAGTGCGCAACCGGGAGGTCACAGCTCGTGATCTCGCTCGACGCGGCGTAAATCCGGTTCGAACTGGAGTCCTGGGAGACGTCGCCCCGCAAAAACCAGACAGTTGACCCTTCCGTAAAGTTCGTGAGTGCCTCGCTGATGACACCGCGTCGTACGCACGTATCGTAGCGAATTTGCTCTCCCACCAGCACCTGACCACGGTCGAACAGCTTGGGCTCTCCGGAAGCATCCAGCAGACAGCTCGCGCTCCGGTACGTGATGGTGTCGGCCTCCAGCGTGGAGCCACGGCGCTCGGTGAGCGCTTTGCCCTCCAGGCGCACCCGCTGATCCTGCATGAACACGGTGGCTGAATCGGCCCGGTACCGGGTTGCCTGATAGCCGGAGCGGCCCAGGAGCTCGGTCATGACGGAATCGGCAGGAGCAAAGCTGCGTGATGGCGCAGTGGGAAGGCCCAATCGCCTCGCCGTCGCGGTATCGAGTGACTGCCCGGGGCGACCCGCGATGGAGTCCTGCAGCATAGCGGTCGTATCCTGCAAGGAATCGGCGACCCGCGGTCGGCGCTGGCCTGGGCGCTCCTGCGCCCCCGCGGTGCTCCCGCAGAGAGTGATCAGCAGGAGTAGTCCCGTTGCCCCACCGGCGACCGGTCGGCTGGCCGCGCGTCGGCGGCGGGTGATGA
>DATFFX010000300.1:0-3021 GCA_035249825.1 Gemmatimonadales bacterium
CGCATGAAGCCGCCCTTCGCTCGCGGGGAGACTACCAAACCGGACCATGGTGGGCCCTTTTTCGCGCCCGTCCGGCCATTGCGCCTTACCGCGTAGTCTGGCCCGACCTGGCTCAACGACTCATGGCGGTGGCACTCACGCGTCAGCACGAGCTCGAGAGCATTCCTATCAACAGCTGCTACGTCGCCCCAATCAGCGGGCCGAGGCGGGGCGAGGCGCTTGCCGCGTGGCTCAACTCGAGCTGGCTGGCAGCCGTTGCGCGCCTGAGCGCCGTTCCAGCATCAGGCGGGTTCGCGCGGTTCAATGCCCAGGTCGTGTCCCAGCTTCCCCTTGCCTCCACAGCCCTAGTGGATGCCAGCCTCAGCTCACTGGCTCGTCTGGCTGCAAAGGGAGAACGCGTCCAAGAAGAGCTCGACGCCGTGACGGCGAAACACCTCGGCCTTTCGTCCGCTGCCCAGCATGCGCTTCGCGCAGTCCTGGCTCACGGCACCAGCGATCGTCGCTGAGTCGCTCGTTGGAGTACCCGATGTGCTTCTCACGGCGCTTCGCCCGGGCGTGCCTGCCTCCGGAGCAGCAGTTGCTGCGTCTCTAGCTCGTAGTTTGAGCCCCAGGGAGCATCCGGCGTGCGCCCCGGCCTGGCTCTTACCTCCGCAGATCCGAAGTTTCCGACGGATTCTGGCTGCGATACACCGATTTGGTGGGGCGCTGCTGGCCGACCCCGTCGGCAGCGGGAAGACGTACGTGGCGCTCGCGGTGGCGGCGGCAGTGAACCGCGGGCCCACCGCCTGTCTGGTACCCGCATCCCTGCTGGCACAATGGCACACCACGGCCGATCGACTCTCGATTCCGGTCACGCTATGCTCCCATGAACAGATCAGCCGTGGCCGGCTTCCCGCCGGAACCCGTGGCCTCGTGGTGATCGATGAAAGCCATCACTTCCGCAATCCGGAAACCCTGAGATACCAAAACCTGGCGCCCTGGCTGGTGGGGCGAGAGGCTCTCCTGGTTTCCGCTACTCCCATCGTCAATCGGATCATGGATCTGGTGCATCAACTCCTTCTCACGGCGAGGGACGATGCGCTCAGCCTGCATGGGGTTCCATCCTTGTCCGGCATGGTGGCGGCCGAGTGCCCACAGCCGGCCCTGGGTCACCTGGTGTTTGAGCAGGTGGTCGAAAGTGTCGAGCGTCCCGCCCGAACGTATACCAACAGCATGGCGACCCAGCAGGAGAACTCAGCCATATGCCGGAGCATCAATCGGCTCAGCCAGCTTCGACTGTCGCGCTCGGCACCGATAGCTGCCCTGATCCAGGGTGTTCTCCTCCGCGCTCTGGCGTCGAGCCCCGCGGCATACAACAGCGCCTTGCGCCGCTATCATGGTCTTCTCCTCCACGCTCGAGAAGCAGGACAGGCAGGTCACGTGCTCGATCGCTCGGCCCTCCGGCGGTTTATCGGAGACATGGCCGATCAGCTGGTTCTGTGGGAGCTCTTCAGCAGTACCGAGGCAGCAACCGACCTGAACCTGGACGATCTTGGCATCCTGGCTCACCTCTTGGCGGACGCAGCGAGTGCACCGGCCGACAGCGATGGCAAAATCCTCCGCCTTCGTGGCCTATTGGCCGATGGCAGGCCTACGCTGGTGTTCACCGCCTATCGCGACACCGTGGGGTATCTCCGGCGGCAACTGGAGGATTTTGGAATTGCCTGGTGTACCGGTGAATGTGCTGGCATCGGACGCGCGAGCCTGCCCCGGAGAGCGGTGCTCGACTGGTTCCGCAAACCCACCGCATCGAGCCACGCTCCGCAGCACCTGGTAGTAACCGACGTGGCAGCGGAAGGCCTGGATCTTCCACGAGCTGCCCGGGTGGTTCATTACGATCTGCCGTGGACTCCGATGCGGCTGGAACAGCGTGAGGGTCGGTCGGTCCGTTACGGATCGTCGCATGCGGCAGTCGAGATAGTGCAGTTCCGCCTGCCTGCCCTCCTCGAACGTCGACTCGGCATTGAGGCTACCCTGGCTCGAAAGAAACAACTTCCTGCGGTTGCCGGCTTCGGCAGTGGTGGAAGACGCCTCTGGGGATGGCGAAGCGAGTTGGCAGGCCGCTATGCCTCGGCCCATGCCCGCGAAGGTGTCGCCAGCGTCAGCTCGGAAAGACCGGGCCTCCTGGCAGGATTTGCCATAGGCACTTTTGCCGGAGATAGTGCGGCAACCGTGGTGTGGCTGGAGGCAGATGGCAGCTGGACTGAGGCCCCCGAAGTCATAGAAGCACAACTGGAGATTGCGGCAAGGGAGCCGGCTATCATCCCGATTGCGCCCGACGAACTGAGAGAATGGCTGTCTCTCCTGGCAAAGCCGATCCGCACCCGTCTTGCGTTCACCCGGAGCCGCCGGTGGATGACCCTGGAGCCTACTGGCCGAATCCGGACGCTGGTCTCGCGACTGCAGTCTTGTATGAAAACCGCAGCGCGGCGGCGGGACGCAGATCAGCTCGGAAGACTGGAACGCGCCATGACCTTTGTCGTGGGAGGACATACGGCTGGCGAGGCGGCGTTGCTCGAGCGGCTGGCCCGGGCAAGTGACTCCGAGCTGTACCGGCTGCTTCCCACTCTGCCGAGCCAGCGGCGGGGCTGGGAGGATTTGCAGGTCCGCTTGGGCGGCATGGTCCTATTCCGGCCTCCGCATCCTGCTCCAGCCAGAGTAGTTTCTCCCGAATGCCCCGGCTGCAAACCGCACTCTTCGATCTCGATGGAACCCTGATCGATTCCATCAGGCTCATCCTGGACAGCTATCACCACACCCTTACACAGCATAAGCTGCCGGCCCGCACGGACGAGGAATGGCTTCGAGGGGTGGGCACACCGCTGCATGTCCAGTTCTCCGAGTGGCGCGAATCGCCCGAGGTGCTGGAGGCAATGATCGCCACCTACCGCAAATTCAATCTCAAGCACCACGATCGGATGGTCACTGTCTATCCCGGTGTGGTCGATGCTATCAGGGAGGTCAAGGCAGCCGGTATTCAGA
>DATFFX010000301.1:0-2446 GCA_035249825.1 Gemmatimonadales bacterium
CCTTGGTCGTGTCATCCTTGCAGGTGATGAACTCCATGATGTCCGGGTGATCCACCCGGAGGATGCCCATATTGGCACCCCGCCGGGTGCCACCCTGCTTGACCACATCAGTCGATGCGTCAAACAGCGTCATGAACGAGACCGGCCCGGACGCCACGCCCATGATGGAGCGTACGATGTCGTTCTTCGGTCGCAGCCGGGAGAAGCTGAAGCCGGTGCCTCCCCCGGACTGGTGGACCAGGGCCATGGCGCGAAGCGTATCGTAGATGCCGCTCTTGCCGTTGGACAGCGCATCATCGACCGGCAGCACGAAGCAGGCGGACAATTGGCCCAGCGGGCGGCCGGCATTCATCAAGGTGGGTGAGTTGGGGACGAAGAGCCGGTTGGCCATCAGTTCGAAGAACTCCTGCGTCACCTGATCCACGGCCGGGCCGGACGCACCGTAGCGCCGGTCAGCCTCCGCAACAGTACGAGCCACCCGCTCGAAGAGATCGCGCGGAGTTTCGACCGGCGCCCCGGACTCGTCCTTGATCAGATATCGTTTTTCGAGGACGGTGATGGCGTTGGGCGACAGCCGGACGGCGTCCCGTGGGGTGGACGTATTCATGGAACTCCCCGTTTGAAAGGTATTGTCTCAGAGGTGGAGCGCGTACTCAGCACTACGACCCTGCACCGATCCATTCACTGCTACCGAAACGGAAGGCCAAGCTAGGTCCACGACCAAGCCGAGACAATACCACAAAAAAGAGACGGAACTACGTACAATCTGACTTCCCACATCACAAATATAGTCGGAGCTGAAATGTGGACGAAGTTGATAGGTGGGGATAAGGGGAAAGACGGGAAAAGGCGAGAAGATGGGAAGGAAGAAAACGGAAGAAGGTCGGCATCTCCTATGCTGAGCAAACCAACTCTACTGGACGAGGACAGGAACTCTGCGGCTTCTCTGCTCCGGCAAAACCAGAGGCATCATCGCTCTCCTCCTTGCCCTCCTTCCCGTCCTTCCCGAACCAAAGGATACTTACCCTCGCGATGCGCTCGCGCCTCTTTGACGTAATGGCGCCAGGTCGCCAGCGCGCGTTTTGACAACGCTGCGTCGACCGGTCGCACGATGCGCCCGGGAACCCCCATCACGAGGGAGCCCGCGGGTACCAGCATCCCCTCCGGCACCACCGCTCCAGCAGCAACGACGCTGCCGGCGCCGATCCGTACTCCATTGAGCAGCACACTGCCCATCGCAATCAGACACTCATCCTCCACGGTGCAGCCATGCAGGACAGCGCGATGGCCCACACCGACGCGCCGGCCAACCGTGCAGGGCACGCCCGCGTCCACATGAACGATCGTGCCATCCTGAATATTGGATTGAGCACCGATGACGATGGGGGCCATATCCCCACGGAGCACTGCCCCATACCAGACGCTTGCCTCTTGACCGATGGTGACATCACCCATCACGGCGGCGGTGGAGGCGATGAACGCGGAAGGATGGATCGAGGCCAATTGCTTGCTACTGTTCCAGAGCCGGCGGAAATAGCATCTGGGTCCAGGCTTCGACCGGCGCGCCATCCTTGAGCGCGGGATGCCAGGTGACGGTCCACACGAAGTTCTGTACCTCACGCTCGTAGGCCGGGTCGTCTGAGGGCCTGAGACGTCTGATGTCTACCGTCCGCCCCTCAGTCGATACTTTCACCCACATCAACGATGGCCGTGGTGCCGGTTTGGAGTCCTGAGGCACCGCGACAAAAGGCGGGTTAACCGGTTTGGGCCGATCATCGAAACAGGAGCCATCTGCGTTGTACCCCGCCCCAGGGACGCATTTGGCGGCCGCGGTCGCTGCCGAACGGGCGGAAGTCGCAGGGGAGCCGATCGGGGTAAGCTGAGGACTGAGTTCCTGTACCTGACCAGGCCTCACGATGATGGTGTCGGAGTAGAAGTTGTAGCGTGGCGCCGAAACAGCCAGTGCATGCGGACCGGGCGCCAGGCGCGTCAACGCCTGACTGATCGGCTTCTCGTCGATCAAGACGGTTGAGCCGCGCGGCAGCCCAACCAGCCTGATCCCTCCGCTGTCCACGGTCTCCGAGACGTACGTAGACCCCGGTACAATCACCGGGGACATGGATGCAGCAGCAGGCGGCTCGCTGGCCGCCGGTTCCGGCATCGCGGAATCCGATGGTGTCCCCAGTGGGGCTGGAGGCGTGGCAGGCAGTGAGTCAGGAGCAGGAAGTGAGTCCACCGGCGCGACAGGTACCATGCCTTTCGGGGCGAACCCCTTCGCCTTGTAGTAGTAGAACGCCCCACCAGCTCCACCTAGAACTGCCAGCAGCACCCAGAGCCATGCCCACGATGAAGCGCTCGTGCGCATCGCGACAGATCTGTCGGCGACTCTGCGGGGCACATCGCGCCTCTCCAGCGGCGTCATCCGCCGGTTCACCAGCGGGGACTC
>DATFFX010000302.1:0-6162 GCA_035249825.1 Gemmatimonadales bacterium
CCGAACGGCTGGTCGGCCAGCGCCAAAGCCGCGAGTGCTGGCCGGGCCGGGGGCGGCACGAGGGCACGATCATGCGCCCGGTTCATCACGATCACACAGCCATTGTCATCCAGCCCGAGCTTGGCAACGTACTCGTTCGGATCTTCGGCACGCTGCGCGGTGCTCTTGGCCCACTGGTCGAGCTCAGCCGCTTTCTGCCGGTAATCCCGGGCGTCCCACTGGTCCGGAGTGAGCGCGGGCGCCAGCTGATTCGACATCAGAGAGTCACCGGCCGCTGGAGGCGGCTGTATCGCCACCCTGCGTTGCAGCAGTATCGCCGCCCGCGGCTTCGGGAGTGCCGTGACTCCGGTGCCCACCCGGCCACGGCTCACCTCGCACCTGACTGATCGCCCAAACGTAGGCCGCGAGCTGCCGGGTTTCCTGCTCGGTCAGATTCGACGCAGCGCCACGTGGCGGCATGGCAATCGGTGTGCGCGTTACCGGCTCCGGAATTCCGACCCGGATCAGAGAGTCTATCCGGGACCACTCGGCAGGCACGAAGTTGAGACCTGCGGTGATGCCCGAGCCCGATGCCGGCATTCCACCACCATCCGGACCATGACAGGTTATGCATCCGCCTTTGCCACGATAGAGCTCGTCTCCCTGACGAATCATCGCTACCGTCATCCCCTGAGGCAGTGAGGGGAGCTGGCTGCGTTGACCATCCTCATTCAGGTCCGATTCGTCCGAGCGCATGCGCTCCTGGGCACTCGATGTCGCTGGGAGCAGCCAAAATACCAGTGCTGCCAGCGGCATGAGGATGAGCCTGGTCATGCTCCACCTCCGGGGGCGCTATCCGCTGGTTGGACTCCCGTTGCCCCAGCTCGCTGAGTCGAAGGCAGCGCGAACACCAACAGCTCGTCGCTCCTCGGCGCGTTGATCTGAAAGTTTCCGCCAGCCGGGACCGCGACGTATTGCTGCCCATTCACCGCATAGCTCATCGGAGGGCCGTTCACGCCGCCCTTCGCCTCGTAGCGCCAGAGTTGCTTGCCCGACTTGGCATCGAACGCGAGGAACTGGCGATCTTTCGTTCCGGTGAAGACCACCCCGCCGGCCGTCGCGACCGCCCCACCGATCATGGGATCCTTCACCCGTTTTTGCCAGGCGATCTTTCCGCTCTTCAAGTCCACCGCCGAGAAGAGGCCGTACTGAGGCTCGCCGGTGGCGACAAAGGCGCCTCCCAGCCACATCGCCGGCGGCCGGAAGGGCTCGCTGCGAACCTTATAGTTCATCGGCTGGTGCATGCCCAGCACGTAGAGGTATCCGGTCTCCGGGCTGAACGCTGTTGGTGACCACTCGGATCCTCCGTTCGCCCCGGGCAGCATGCGAGTGCCTTTCGGCGTCGGCAGCGCGAACATGTTCGACTGGGGGACGAACGCCTGGCTGCGTCGGAGCGGCCGGCCGTCTTCCCGGTACATCATGTCCACCCAGCCGGTCTTCCCGGCCTGCGCCACCGCGGCAACCGGCTTCCCGGCGGAGTCGGTGGTCTCCACGAGCACGGCAGGACTCGCCGCGTCGAGGTCCCAAACGTCGTGCGGGATCTGCTGATAAAACCACTTCAGCTTTCCGGTCCGGAAATCCAGCGCGACGATGGAGTTGGTATACAGGTTGTCCCCCGGGCGGATGCTGCCGTCGAGGTCGGGAGAGGGATTACCCGTCGTGAACACCAGGAGGCCACGCTCCAGATCCACCGCCGGTGCTTGCCAGACGCCGCCCCCACCGCGCTGCCAGGCATCGGCGTGCTTGGCGCTGTCAGCCTTCTCCCGCGCGATATTCCGGTTCAGCCGGACACCAAAGGGGTCGGTTTCCCGCCACTTGCCCCACCATCCCCCCTCCTCCGGGCTCGGTATGGTATACCAGCGCCATACCTGACTACCGGTCTCTGCGTCTCGTGCCTCGACGAACCCCCGAATGCCGTACTCGCCACCACTGGTGCCGACGATGACCTTGCCGTCAACCGCGATGACCGGCCCATTCAGAGCGTAGCCCTTGGTATTGTCGGCGATCTCCTGCTCCCATGCCTTTTCGCCGGTCCGGGCATCCAAAGCCACGAGCTTGGCGTCGAGCGTACCCATATAGACCCGCCCGTCGTATACCGCTACACCACGGTTGACCGCACCGCAGCAGTGCACCGTCATGGACGACTCGTGGGCGTACTCCCACTTCTTGGCCCCGGTGGCGGCGTCGAGAGCAACGACATGGTTCAACGGAGTGGACACATACATGATCCCGTCGATGACCACTGGAGTCGCCTCGAAGGAATGGGGGATTCCCGTGTTGTACCGCCAGGCAAGCCGGAGCTGACCAACGTTGGCAGGTGAGATCTGCGCGAGAGGAGAGAACCGGCGATTACTGTAGTCCCGGCCATAGGATGGCCAGTCGGCACTGTCGGCCATGGCGCCCCGGAGAACACTGTCCGCTTCTGCCTTCGCGCCCTCTCTCCGTTCCGGGCTGTCGGTACCAGCCGACCTGCTCTGATCTCCTCCGCACGCCGGTAGCAGACACAGCATGCAGATCATGCCGGACAAACTCTTATGATGGATGGACAATATCGAACCCTCCGACCTGTGGAATTCAGAGCCTAGGACGGGGGCACTCTGCTCGTCGTGATCCAGGTCACACTCCGAAATCAGGAGTAATACATGTCCGCCGCGCTCACCACCGAAACCGTCAACCGGGCCCGAACCTCGTTTCTCCGTCAATGGGACGCGTGGCTCGACACACCTCTGCTCGTCCTGGGCGCAGTATGGCTGGTCCTTGTCGTCATCGAGCTCACCAGCGGGCTCTCTCCAGGCCTGGAGCTGGCCGGCACCTTGATCTGGATCGTATTCCTGGCCGACTTCACACTGCGACTGTGGCTGGCTCCGAGAAAGCTCGAGTACCTGCGCCGTAACTGGCTCAGCGGGCTGTCTCTTCTGCTCCCCGCGCTTCGGCTGGCTCGCCTCGGCCGGGTATGGCGAGTGGCGAGGCTGGCGCGGGCCGGTCGGGGGCTGCGGCTCGCCAAAGTGCTGGGCTCTCTCAATCGGGGGCTGCGGGCGCTGCGTCATACGCTTCGACGCCGCGGCTTCAGTTACGTGGTCCTGAGTACGATTCTGGTCAACGTTCTCGGGGCTGCGGGGATGTACGCCTTCGAACGCTCGCCGTCCGGGATATCAGGTTTGGCGGACTACACCACGGCGCTGTGGTGGACGGCAATGCTCCTGACGACGGTGGGCTCCGACTACTGGCCCCAGACTCCTGAAGGCCGTCTCCTGTGCCTGCTGCTCAGCGTCTACGCCGTTGCGATCTTCGGATATCTGGCGGCCCTGCTCGCCTCGTTCTTCATCGGGCGGGATGCGGCCGAGGACCGTACCGCCAACTCGTTGCGGGATATTCAGACCGAGCTGGTGCGGCTTCGGCAGCAGCTCGCGGAGCGCGCATGAGCAACCAATGGGTTGCGCATCTCTGCGGGGCTCGTTATACTCTTTAGCAACCAGATGGTTGCCTTTGAATCCACCGAGGAGGTTCCATGAGTACCGCGAGCAAGTCACCCCCGAGCTCGGGCGCCACCGATCGCATCCAGAAGAGCATCGTGCTCCGGGCACCCAGGTCAAAGGTTTGGCGCGCCCTTACCGACTCGACGCAGTTCGGGCAATGGTTCGGCACGAAGGTAGAGGGGCAGTTCACGCCAGGGCGCCGGAGCCGGGGGCCCATCACGATTCCTGGATACGAGCACCTGACATTCGAAATAGACGTCGAGCAGATGGAGCCGGAGCGGCTCTTCTCCTGGCGCTGGCAACCGGGTGGAGATCCGAACGTCGACCCTGCCGAGCCAATGACGTTAGTCGTCTTTGAGCTGGAGGAGGTGCCCGAAGGCACTCGGCTCACCGTTACGGAGACCGGCTTCGACCGTATTCCTGCGGACCGCCGTGGTAAGGCGTTTCGAGAGAATGAGGCGGGCTGGACTGGACAGATGGAGAACTTCAGGAAATACGTTGCCCGAACGGCGTAAGGCTCAGACGTCGGCGCCGGTTTTCGCTGCCCTGGGCGACGAGAACCGGCTCCGGCTGCTGGCTCGGCTGACGTCCGGGCCTATGTCGATCTCCCGGCTAACTGCCGGATCCGGAATCAGCCGGCAGGGTGTGACCAAGCACCTGCGAGTTCTGGAGGGCGCCGGTCTGGTGCGAGGGAGTCGGAAGGGAAAAGAGAGTCTCTGGCGCCTGGAGCGGCGCAGGCTCGAGGAGGCGCAGCGCTCGCTGGATCTGATCTCGAAGCAGTGGGACGAGTCGCTGTCGAAGCTCAGGATGTTCGTCGAGGAGTAGCAGAGCGTAGTCGTCCGTTCATGGCTTTCCGCGCCGCGCGAGCTTCCGCCGAGCTGTGGCCAGGGAAGCGGGGTTGTCCCAGAAGTCGTGCCAGGGATCTTCCGCTTTCTCCAGCCACCCGAAGATCGTGCGGATGGTGATCCCGTCCGATCGAAGGCTCTTCTTCCCGAGCTCGCTCCAGGCGAGCGGAACCGATACCGGGGCCCTCTCTCGAGCCCGCACGGCATAGGCCGGGGCGACGAGTTGGGCATAACCGTTTCGATTGGTATCTATGAATACCCGCTCCCCGCGGTTCGCTTTCAGCTGTTCCAGGGTCCTCTCCTTCGGTGCCTGACCGGCCACGATGCCGGCTACGTCCCTGGCAAATGATCGCACCGAGTCATACGACTCCCGGCGCCGAAGCGGCACCACGATGTGAAGACCGCGGGAGCCGGTGCTCTTGAGGTAGGCGGGCAGCGCGAGCTCCTCCAGCAGCTGCCTGAAGGCTTGTGCCGTGGACCTGACGATCTCGAAGTCTTCGCCCTGGGGATCCAGATCGAATACCATCTGGTCGGGATAGTCGAGCTTGTCGAGCCGGCTGAGAAAGATATGCGGGGTTACGCAGGCCTGGTTCGCGAGATATACCAGCGTGGCGGTATCGTTGCACACCACGTGGGTGACGGTCCCTCCCACCTTCTGCACGGTGACCCTGCGGATCCAGCCGGGGAAATAGGAAGACGCCTCCTTCTGAAAGAAGCGCTTGGTGCCGATTCCGTCGGGATACCGCTCCAGTGTCAGGGGGCGGTCACGCAGGTGCGGTAGCATCCTCGGCGCGATGCGCGCGTAATACTCGATCAACTCGCCCTTGGTGATTCCATCCTTGGGGAACAGGACTTTTTCCGGACGGCTGATCTTGATCTCGTGCCGGTCAACCCGGATGGCACCAGTTACAGCGGACATCGGTCCCCCGGGTTTGTCCCTTGACGACGCTACGGCCAGTTCTCTCACGAACGATTGCAGGTGTGGGCCGTCAGGCGCTGTGACGATTTGCCAGTTGAGACTTGGAGAACTGCAGTCATGTTGGCATCATGTTATCAGCGCTCCCGTTGGAGTCATCCCGAGTCCTCGTACGAGCATCCCAAGTCCTCGTGCGAGTCATCCCGAGCGGATGCGAGGGATCGCTCAATCCGACGTCATGACATCGATCTTCGCCTCGTTGGGCACAAACCCAGGCTGAGGCCAAATCGTTCCATCCAGGATTCACTGACTCGATCATCGCTACCTTCTTCACCCTAGCCCAACCCTTGATCTGCTTCTCGCGGCGAATAGCGCCTGTCGCGTCGGCAGCAGCCTCATAGTATACGAGTTTGTGAACGCCGTACCGGCGAGTAAACCCCGCTATTGCGCCGCTGCGGTGCTCCCACAGGCGACGCACGAGGTCATTGGTAACACCGACATAGAGTACACGGCTCTTGCTGGCGAGGATGTACACGAACATTGCAAATAAATGGCGGATCAGTCAGACCAGCAGCTACCAGTTCCCCGCATTCATGCCCCCAGATCCGCGGACTTGGATCTGGTTGTGGACGTCTTGTTAGGCGGTCCCTCGCGGAGCCTGCCCTGAGCGGAGTCGAAGGGCTCGGGATGACTCAGGAGTTTGGAAGCACTCGCTGAGGGGGCTGCTCACGCGCAACGGACATGAAATCCCGTACGAACCTCTCGGCCGGCAGCCACGGCGAGTGTGCGCGGGTTCGCGCCAGCGACCCAGCAACCGTCCGGAGCGAGCAACGTCAGCTCGAGGTTGCCATCGGCTACTGATGCCAGCGTGACCTCTCCGGACGTC
>DATFFX010000303.1:0-2744 GCA_035249825.1 Gemmatimonadales bacterium
GGGCGTGATGCTGATCAACGAGTGAGGCGGGCAACTTCCCGGAAGGTGTCTTCCAGACGATTCAGCATCTCTTTGAGAAGATCCATTGCGATGCCCAGGGCCGGCTCGATGCGAATCACCTGCGCGTTGGAGTAGGTGCCGGCCACCAGGACGCCTCGCTTGAATAATCCCGATGCCACCTTCCAACCGATGTCGGGGGTGGGAAACTCCATGCCGATCAGCAGTCCCTTCCCCCGGGCCTGCTTGAGGACCTGTGAGTATTGCTGCTGAAGGCAGCCCAGTTCGCGCAACAGAAAGTCACCCTTTTGGGCGGCCTGGCCTGGTAAATCCTCCTCCAGCGTAACCTGGATAGCTGCCAATCCTGCGGTACATGCCAGCGGATTACCTCCAAATGTGGTGGAGTGAATGATGGGGTTTGGGATCATGACTTCCCAAATCTCTGCGGTCGAGATGAAGGCAGAGAGCGGCATCACTCCACCCCCAATCGACTTGCCCAGGCACATGATGTCGGGTACGACGTTCCAGTGGTCTACCCCCCAGAGCTTTCCAGTGCGTCCCATGCCGGTCTGGATTTCATCCGCAATGAGCAGGGAGCCGTAGTGGGTGCATAGCTCCCGGGCCCGCGGAAAGTAGTCGGGAGGGGGAACCACGCCCCCCGCCTCGCCTTGAACCGGCTCCAGCACGACGCCGGCGATGTGGACTCCCACCGCGGCACAGCGCTGCAGCTCCTCCTCCAGGGCTTCAGCATCTCCGTAGGGTACGAACCGCACGTCCTGAAGCCCCGGCTGGAAGGGTTCCCGAAACGAGGCCTTGCCCATGAGGGACAACGACCCGAGAGACTTGCCGTGGAACCCTCCGACAGTAGAAATGAAGGTGCTGCGCCGGGTATACAATCGGGTGAGCTTGATGGCGCCTTCAATGGCATCGGTTCCGTTATTGATGAAGAAGGAGTTCTGCAGGTCGCCCGGGGTAACCGCAGCCAGAACCTTGCCGAGCGCGGCGCGCCATGGCTCCAGGAGCTCCTGGCTATTGAGCGCCATGCGCTGCAGCTGGCTCATTACCGCCCCCACAATGGTGGGATGGTTGATACCGGCGCCGAAAATCCCGTACCCCCCGAGACAGTCGATGTATTCGCGACCCAACAGGTCCTGCAGCACTGACCCCTGTCCCGCCCATTCCAGCGCGGCGAACTGTCCGGCCTCGGTGACCGACTTGCGGTACGTGATGAAGCCCCTGTTGTAATATTTCTCGTAGCTATCCACCGTCTCCGCGATGAAGGTCTGCTTCTCCTCCAGCGACATATCCCGGCCGGCAATCAGCTCGAGGTAGCGGCGAGTATCCCGCAGGACATCCTCATTCGGTAAGCGCAAGGGCGGGTGCTCCTTCGTGCGGGGCAGCACTTCAGGCTGACTTGATCTCGGTCCAGATCTGGTCCCAGGTGGCGGTCTCTCTTCCGAGGTCAACCTGGTATTCCAGGCGTTCGAGTTCGGCCTCGCTGGGGTATGGCACGGGTCGCTTCATGACCCGGTGGGCTGCTTCGTTCGGGGTGCCGTAACCGGTTGCTTCGGAAAGCGCAGCGCCGACCTCGGGACGGAGGATGTAGTTCATCCATTCGTGCGCCGCACGTTTATGGGGAGCCTCCTTGGGGATACACATGGAATCAGCCCATATGGTGCAGCCCTCTTTCGGGATCACGTAGGCCAGCGCCGGTTGCTCGGCCCGGGCCTGGACAGTGTCACCATCCCAAAGCTGGGCAATCCACACGTCGCCCGATATCAGCTGCGCCTTGACCGGGGCGGAGATATAGGCCTTCAGCTGGCTCTTGGCGGCGATCGCATCGGCTCGGGCCTGTGAGAGTTCCGCGCGAGCGGTGGAGTTGAGCGAATGACCTCGGAACCGGAGCCACGAACCTATGACTTCCCGCCCATCGTCCATCATCGTCATCTTGCCGGTGTACTGCCGGTCCTGAAACACCGACCAGCTATCAACATTGCCGTTGACCTTGTCCACCCGATAGGCAATTCCACTGGTTCCCCACTGCCATGGCACCGTGAGCCGGTTTCCGGGGTCACTGGCAACATTTCGAAACAAGGGAGCGATGTTGTCGAAGTTGGTCAGATACCGCCGAGTTAGAGGCACGATGAGATCCAACGCTGCCAGGACCGGGATGATGTAGCCGCTGGGCACGACGATATCGTACCCCGCAGCGCCCGCCTGCAGCTTGGCCACCATTTCCTCGTTGCTCTCATAGGTGTCATAGGTAACCCGCACCCCGAACTCTCTCTCAAAGTTCGGGATCGTATCCTTAGCCAGATAATCAGACCAGTTGTAGACATGGAGCTGGTTGCCGATCTCTCCCAGATCATCGGCGGCTCGAGCGTGATCGGTTCCGTTCCCTCGGTCCCTCGGGCTACCGCACGCCTGCAGCAACATGCTCAGCGGGCCCCATGCGGCACGCAGCTGGACAGCCCGCAAGACAAACTCCCGGCGGGGCAGCGCCCCCGATTGGAGCTGCTCCACCAGCCGGCGGATCGCTCCCCGCTCGCTCACCATCATCTCACTCAGCTCGTCGCCTATCAGGTGACGTTTTACCGGATCCAATCACGAGCCCGGTAGTAGCCACCGACCAAGGGCAGAAACCACGGCATGCCACTATACAAAGGAATAGCGCGAAAGCTGTCCGTGCCCAGATCAGGAAAGTCGGCTTTGCCGGCCAGAACAGCGCCGACCCGGCTTCCCAGGTA
>DATFFX010000304.1:0-6820 GCA_035249825.1 Gemmatimonadales bacterium
CTGAAACATTTCACCGGAGTGATCGAATCGCGGCGCGCCGGCCGGGATCTCAGGCCCCCAGCTGCCCGCTTGAGCGAACCCGACGCCACAGTTCACCGCCGCACCGGGTAGGCACGCCGGCGCTGCGCCACCCGCACCCAGACCGTACTTGGTCTGGAGCTCAGGCAGCTGGCCAACCTCGTCCAGCGATACCGAGCTTCGCAGCGAATACTTGGTGGGGCCGGGCCGGCCCCGCTTGGTCGTGATGATCACCACGCCCTGCCCTGCACGAGAGCCGTATATGGCGCCCGAGGCCGCGCCTTTCAGTACTTCGACATTCTCGATGTCGTTGGGGTTGATGTCGATCGCGCGATTGGACGGTGCGGCGCTGGAATTGAGGGAGGTGAAGTTGGGGTTGTTGTAGCTGACATTGTTATCGACCGGCACGCCATCGACGATGAAGAGTGGCTGTGCATCTGCTCCGCTGATGCCGCTTCCCGCGCTGATGGTAGTCTGGCCGCGGATCTGAATGTGAGATGACGCACCCGGGTCACCCGAGCTCGAGACCACCGTCACATTGGGTGCCTTGGCCGCAAGTGCGCTTACGATGTTTGGCTCCGCGCTGCGGACCAGAGCCAGCGAGTCTACACTGCTGCGGCCGGTACCCAGTTTTTCCACCTCGCTGACAGTCCCTGCTCCGGTCACGACCAGCTCACCCAGCTGGAGCGGGTTGTCGGGGAGTGTGAAGTCCTGGACCGCGGAGCCGGTACTCAGGTTCACTTGCGCCGATAGAGCCTTGTAGCCGACCAGACGTGCGGTGACAGTCACCGGGCCCGAGGGGACCCGGGCGCCCGGCACGATGATCGTGTAGCTGCCATCGGGGCGCGTTACCGCCCCGGCGCTCAATTGCTCTATGATGACGCCGGCAGACGGTAATGGCTGGCCGGTCTCGCTGGTAACCCTGCCGGTGAGAGTAGCGGACTGCTGAGCCACCATCGACGCTGGCAGCAACGCCAGGGCGGCCATCACTGCCAGGACCGCCAACCGCAGGACTCGCAACTGATCGAACAATGATTGACCCATATGTCTCGCCTCCGTATAGCGTCTCAAGAGCTGTGACGACGAATCACCTGTCCCAGAGCTCGTCACGGGCCTGGGAGCGCCGCCCTATGGGCGGAATCGATATCCCCACGCGAGGGCGGTCAGAATGTGCCGAGGCTTGGCCGGATCCTCCTCCAGCTTGCGCCGTAATCGGGCGATGTGAGTGTCCACCGCTCTGCGGCTCACCGCGGCACCGGCCCCCCAGACCTCACGCAGTAGCTCCAGCCTGGAGGCGATCGCCCCCCGGCGGCGCATGAGTGCCAACAGCAGCCTGAACTCGGTCCCGGTTACCCGCACTGGCTGGCCGCCGCGCAGCACCGTCTGAGTGGAGGGTTCCAGGAGAACACTGCCGAATCGAATCGTGCCGGCCAGGCCGGTCGCGGCTCCAGCCGGTAGTCCCCGGGTTCGCTGAAGCAGTTCGTCGACCCGCGCAATCAGCTCCCGTACCACCGAAGCGTCGGCGTGCCCGGCACCGTTCAGGCTCGCCGGCCCGACCGGGTTATCACCACCTGGCTCGATGGGGGCAGGCGTGGCCACCTGGAATTCGTGGATGACCGGGCGGGTTTCGGCTCCGCCACTCAGCGCTGTGGCCGGCTCGTTCGGAGCCGTCTGAAAGGCAAGGTCAGGTTCGAACCCGGGTTTGTCCTGGTCGTCTATGATGAGGATTCGCGTAACGGCCTCCGTCATGGGTGAACGGGCTGCATCCAAGACGCAGGTCCACCCTGGCTGTGGTTCTTGGTCGTATCGGCCAGGCAAGATCCAGGAGCAGTGTATGACAGTGACGACACCGGCCGGGACCGAACTACTCGGTGGTTACGATAGACCGTGCCAGCAGGGGCAGGAACAGATTGGGAATAAAACGCCTCTGGGTGAGCCCGAAACGCTCGAACGATGGTACCAAGTCAGAGAAGGGGAGGACCCAGGATGAGATTTCGTCACACCCCGGTGTTTCAAAACGAGCGTTAGGCGGGCTCTTGCTGCGGATTCGTCTCAGCTTTCAACGCTGTCAATCTTCGGGAGATTGCTTCAGCACTGAGATCGAAGTGGGATCCGTGCCATGCAGCAACACCGGCACACATGATGATAGCCTGGGGCGATGCGTGAACGACACCGACACGGTCGGCGATGTAGCGCGAGAGCGGCTTGAACCGGATCACATCCACGAGGTACACAGGTACGTCGATATGAAGCAGGCGTAGCGAGCGCATTTCCTTATAGGCGATATCGCTGCTGGGGCAGATCGGGCTGTGCTTGTACACAACAGCGAGGGGCGCTGAGAGCGCGGAAAGAACATCGGCTTCGCTGGAGATCCGGTGCATGCCTTAACGTAGCCGTGTCCACGGCTGGCATCTATGTCAGCCGCATACGCTCCAGCAGGCGTTGGAATCGCGGATCATTGCGCAGCCCGTCGACCAGAGGTTCGACGCGAAGATAGGTCAGCCATCCGCGCCGCTCGGCGTAGGCACGCTCCAGGCCCTCGAACGCCGCGTCGATGTCCCCAAGCCGTGCCTGTAGACCCACCAGCGGAACCGGAGAGACGTACTGTCTTCCCGCTTGTTCATGGAGCTGGTCCAGGACTTTCCGGGCCTCGTCAGGACGTCCCCGCAGAGCCGCAACATGGCCGAGGCCGGCGAAGGCGAGTACGGCGTTGCTCGAGTTCGCTATCGCTTCCCGGAACGCCGCGGCAGCATCGTCATACTTGCCGGTCTGCATGTAAACGAGTCCGAGCAGCCGGTGGGTCTCCTCAGCGGTCGGGTTCATGGTAAGGGCCCTTCGAAGGTTCTCCAGCGCCGCATCGTGCTGCCGGCAGTAGTACTGAAGCCATCCCAGGCTCCGACGGATGGACACCGATGCCGGATCGAGATCTACCGCTACCCGACCCTCGGAAAGCGCTTCATCGAACCGTCCCATGGCCATGAGGTACCAGGCGTACCACTGACGAGCCGTGGAGTAGCGCGGGTTGAGCTCGATCGCGCGGCGGAACTCACGCTCCGCAGCGATCCAGTCCCAATCGTAGATGAAGGTCACCCATCCCAGCGAGGTGTGTGCTTCGGCCAGCGATTCGTCGAGCTCAATAGCTTTGCGGGCCTGGGTCTTCGCCCGCTCCATTCCTTCGGCAACCGGAGCGCCACGATAATCCAGATCGAGGGCATATGAGTCGGCCAATCCGCTGTAGGCCAGGGCATAGCGGGGATCCTCCGCGATCGCCTCCTCGAAGTAGCGGATCCCTTCCGCGATTTCGGCCTGTGTGCGCCGGTTCCACCAGAAGCGGCCCTTCAGGTAGAGACTGTACGCCCGTACGTTCTCCGTGTATCGCACCGGCGTGGGATCCCCCAGATCTCCCAGAAGAGTGGAGCGCAGCGTGTTGACGATGGTGCCGGCGATCTCGTCCTGAATGGCGAACACGTCGGCCATCTCACGGTCGTACCGCTCCGACCACAGCGTCCGCCCATCGGCCACGTTGGTGAGTTGAACCGTGATCCGGAGCCGGTTGCCTGCTCGGCGGACCGTCCCCTCGAGAATGGTGGACACGTTGAGCCGGGCGCCGAGCGCACGGACGTCCTCGCGTACGTTCTTCAGCGCAAAAACCGATGTTCTGGACGCTACGCGCAGACCTTCGACTTTCGTGAGAGCTGTTATCAGCTCATCGGTCATGCCATCACTGAAATACTCGTTCTCGGCGGCCGCACTGGCATTCACAAACGGCAGAACCGCGATGGCGGGACTCTCGAGTGCCGGGGCGAGCAAAGCCACCGGTGACGGGGCGACCAATGCGTCACAGAATTCCGCCATGGTGGCAAATCGATCGTTGGGAGATTTGGCCAGGGCCCGCTGAAGTGCGACTTCCACGGCGAGTGGAACGGTAGGTCGCAGGGTCCGAATCGATGGCGGCGGCTCGATGGCGTGCCGGGCCATGGTCGCCCGGGCGCCCGTGCCGGAGAACGGCGGCTGTCCCGCCAGCATCTCGAACAGCACGCAGCCGAGACTGTAGAGATCACTGCGTCCGTCAAGATCGCGTTCCGCGCTGGCCTGCTCGGGGCTCATGTATGCTGGGGTTCCAACGACGAAGCCGCCATCTGTTATGTAGATGCTCTCGCCGGCCGCCGCAGAGATCGCAGTCGCCACTCCGAAATCCGCCACCACCGGCTCACCCTCCTGCAGCAGGATGTTCTCCGGCTTGATGTCCCGGTGGATCACGTCGTGACGGTGGGCATAGCCGAGCGCGGTGGCCACGGCCCGAGTGATGCGAAGAGCGGCATCGATCGGCATGGCGCCCTCACGCCGGATGCGGTCGCGGAGAGTCTCACAACCAGCGTAGGGCATTACGAAGTACAGCATACCGTCGAATTCGCCTGAATCGTGGACCGGGAGGATCTGCGGATGCGACAGGCGGGCGGCGATCCGGACCTCGCGTAAGAACCGCTGGGGCTCGTACGCCTGGGCGGTGCCGCTGGGGACGAGAACCTTGATAGCTACTTTGCGGCCATGCTTCAGGTCTTCGGCCAGGTAGACCGAGGCCATCCCACCTTGGCCGATTTCCCCCTCGATCCGGTACCGGTCCGCCACTGCCGTGCGCAGGCGTTCAGGAAAGGCAGGCACGCGTTCTCTAGCTCCTTCACAACACCGCCACTAACGACCCAAGAAACGGCGAGGCACGGCTACCCCTCGGCGAGACCGCCGCGCGAACTACAACAATACCAGACTACCTGTAACAGTTCGTGTGGGCCTTCCTGTTCCCGGGCCACGCCGGGGCGGACTAATAATCATCTGGCGGCCCACTACTCTCTCCGGTTGGACGCCGGCAAGCTCAGCAGAAACGTCCTGATACTCCCGAAGTAGCTTGCCGAGTCCGTATCAAAGGCATCCCCATGGCCGCCTTGCAGCTCTACGAACCTCTTGGGCTCTGTTGCCACCTCGAACAAGCGGCGGCCGTGAGCCAGTGGGATCACCTCGTCGCCGCTCGCGTGCAGAAACAGTTTGGGGAGCCTCACCTCCAGTATCTTGTCGATCGAGTTGAAGCGACTGCGGGCGATCCACCGAACCGGTATATACGGATACAGCTCCTGGCCGCGGTGAATGGCGGAGGTCAGTGCCCCTTCGACGATGAGCCCCGCAGCTGGAACCCGGCTCACCAGATCGATCGCGACCGCGGAGCCGAGCGAATGACCGAACACAACGATCCGGTCGGCCGGCACACCGCGGCGCTGCCGGAGGTAGGTATATGCGGCGTCGGCGTCGCGGTAGAGACCCTGCTCGCTCGCGACCCCGCCACTCTCGCCATAACCTCGATAGTCGAAGGCAAGGAGATTGAGACCCAGCTGGCGAAGGCCTGCATAGTGAACCGGCCGGTCGAACTCGGAGAGATTGCCGGCATTACCATGGCAGATCAGGAGCCAGAGGCCCGCGGAGTCAGCCTCGGACATAACCCAGCCGACCAGTGATACACCGTCTTCGGAGCTGAATTCAACACGCTCAGCACGAAGATCGAGCGCAGCGGGGGGAGCAATCAGGCTGCGCTGCTCACCGGGGAAGTAGATCAGATGGGGTTCGGCCAGCCAAAGCAGCAGCAGCAGGGTCAGGTAGAGGATGACTGCCGTTGCAATGGCCCACGTCATTGTGCCAAGCCGCCTCGCCAGCACGCCCTCAAGCGGGATAGTATCGGCCTCCGGAGCGGACCATATCCAGCAGCGAAGGAGCCGGACGGAAGCGCTCGCCGAACTGCTCCTGAAGCTGGTAGAGGGTTTCGACCACGCGGCCGGGCTTCACATCGTCGATCATGCGGAGGGGACCACCCCGAAAGGCGGGGAAGCCGATCCCGAAAATGGCTCCTATGTCGGCGTCACGGGGACTGCGAACCACACCCTCGGCACAGGCCAGCGCAGCCTCATTCAGCATGGAGTAGATCAGGCGCCGCTCGACCAGATCCTGATTCACATTCTCCGTGGGACGAACCCCGAGTAATGGGTAGACACTGCGATCCACCCCCGCCTTATGCCCGGCCTTGTAGCTGTAGAAGCCCCGACCATTCTTCCGGCCGAGCCTCGTGGCTCCCAACATTCTCGACAGCGACGCAGCCGGCTTCATCCGGTCGCCGAATGCCTCGTGCATGACGCTCCCGGCCTTCTGCGCCACATCGAGACCCACTTCGTCGAGGAGAGCGACGGGTCCCACCGGAAAGCCGAATTCCGTCATGGTACGGTCGATCAGCTCGATGCGCACGCCCTCCTGGAGCAGGTATCCAGCCTCGTTGAGATAGGGCGAGAGGATCCGGTTCACCCAGAAGCCGGGACGATCGGCTACTACTATGACGGTCTTACCCATTCTCCGTCCGAACCGGACAGCGGTCACGATCGTGCCCGGGCTGGTGGCTTCGGTGGGAATCACTTCCAGCAACGGCATGCGCTCGACCGGCGAGAAGAAGTGCATGCCGAGCACCCGCTCAGGATGCTGTGCCCGGGCTGAGATCCGATGGATGGGAATGGTGGAGGTATTGGTTGCAATGATCGCGTCTGGCCGCAGCTCCGCCTCCAACTCCGCCAGAACCTGCCGCTTGACCTCGAGCTCCTCGAACACTGCCTCGATCACGAGATCGGCACGGCTGAAGCCACGATAGTCGATCGAGCCCGAGAGCAGCGCGCTCAAGCGCTCGTATTGCGGTCTGGTGAGCCGGCGTCGCTCGAACCGCTCTTTCAGCAACGAGGTGGCAGCTTTCAGGCCCTTGCCGACCCGACTCAAGTCC
>DATFFX010000305.1:0-3022 GCA_035249825.1 Gemmatimonadales bacterium
TGGCGACGGCGGTCGTCACATCGGCGATATTGCGGACCTGGCCCGTCAGGTTGCCCGCCATGCTGTTGACGCTGTCGGTCAGGTCCTTCCAGGTCCCACCCACGCCTTTCACCTGTGCCTGGCCGCCCAGCTTCCCTTCGGTGCCGACTTCGCGCGCCACCCGGGTCACTTCCGAGGCGAACGAGTTGAGCTGGTCCACCATGGTGTTGATGGTGTTCTTGAGCTCCAGGATCTCACCCTTGACGTCTACGGTGATCTTCTTGGAGAGGTCGCCATTGGCGACGGCGGTGGTCACCTGGGCGATGTTCCGCACCTGGGCCGTGAGATTTCCCGCCATGGAGTTCACGTTATCGGTGAGATCTTTCCACGTGCCTCCGACGCCTTTCACTCGGGCCTGACCGCCCAGCTTGCCCTCGGTGCCGACTTCGCGGGCGACGCGGGTCACCTCGGACGCGAAGGAGCTGAGCTGGTCCACCATCGCATTGACCGTCTTGCCGATGCGGAGGAACTCACCCATCAATGGCCGTCCCTCGATATCCAGCGCCATGGACTGCGACAGATCACCTTTCGCCACCGCGCCGATGACTCGGGCTACCTCGCTGGTAGGCTGTACCAGGTCGGCGATGAGCGTGTTTACCGAGTTCACTGATGCGGCCCAGGACCCGGCGGCACCGTGGAGGTGCGCTCGCTGGGTGATCTTTCCCTCTTTTCCCACCGCCTGGCTGACCCGTTCCAGCTCCCGGTTGGTTTCGCGGTTCAGGTCGATGATGTCGTTGAGTGTGTCGGATATCTTGCCGGCAACACCCACGTGTGACATCGGCATCTTTACCGAGAAATCACCCTTCCGTATCGCCGTCAGCACCGCGAGGAGCTGATCGGTATCAAGGGTATCGGTTGACTGGATAGCGATTCTGGGCTTGGAGAGACGCTTCGACCTGCGACCATTGCTGGTCGACCGTTCAGTCGGCATGAGTACTCCAGAAGGGACGCGCTGGTGGTGGCAGACGGAGGCCTACCAAGATGATCCGACGGAGAAATGACGCGCTGTGAGACAGATCACACCCGGCACTTGCCTGACTGATCGGTCGCTATTGCCTTGACTTACGGGGTACATCGGCGACACTTCACGGACCACGTAAATGACACTTCCGGACAGGTACCGTAAAGTATAGAGCTTTGTCAGGGCGACCGGCACCCCGATCTCCTCCCCACTTGGATCCGCATCATGCCTGAAGATGCTCTTCGCATCCTCATCCTCGAAGATGTGCCGATGGATGCTGAGCTTCTGGAGTATGAGCTGGAACGGGCTCGTATTCCGTTCGCATCCCGCCGGGTGGATAATCGTGAGGAGTTCCTGCAGGAGCTGGAGGGGTTTCGTCCCGACCTGATTCTTTCCGACTACACCCTTCCCCGTTTTGACGGCATGACTGCTCTCTCTCTCGCTCGAGAGCGGGCTCCCGCAATCCCCTTCCTGATCGTGACCGGCTCCGTCAACGAAGAGACGGCAGTCGGATGCATGAAGGCGGGTGCTACCGACTATCTCCTCAAGAGCAATCTGGCGCGCATTGGCCCCGCCATTCAGGCTGCTCTCGAACGAGCCCGCGCGCACGCGCAAAAAGCACAGGCCGAAGCGGCTCTGGCCTCCAGCGAGCGTCGTTTTCGCTCGCTGGTACAGAACTCATCCGACCTGGTCACCATCCTTGCACCAGACGGGACGATCCTCTACGCCAGTGACTCGGCCGAAAGAATCTTTGGCTACTCCCCAGGCGAGTTGGTGGGCAGCAGCCTGCTCTCCTACCTCGATAGCGAGGATGCCCGCTCGCTCGACGCCCTGCTTCAGAACGGTAACGGAAGGCCCCATGGAGCCGAATCGGTCGAATTCAGCTTGCGTCGCAGTGATGGGTCACCGGTGTGGCTCGAGGCGGTCGGCACCAACCTCCTGAACGACGCGACCATTCGCGGTATCGTGCTGAACGCGAGAGACGTGAGCGAGCGGAAGCGCGCCGACCGGGCGCTGCGTGAGAGCGAGGAGCGCTACCGCGATCTGTTCGATAATGCCAGCGACTTCGTCTGTATGGCGGCACCCGATGGATCGCTGCTGTACGTGAATCAGGCCTGGAAATCAGGCACCGGCTACGGCGAGGATGAGATCGGCCGAATGCAGTTGCTCGACCTGGTGCATCCGGACAGCCGCAGTCACTATGTCCAGGTTCTCGAGCGAGTTCTTCGGGGTGATCGGCTGGACCATGTCGAGCTGGTGCTGGTGCCGAAAGCCGGGACTCCGATCACGGTCGAGGGGAACCTCAGCTGCACCTTCAAGGATGGCCAGCCCTCCGTCGTGCGAGGGATATATCGAGACATCACGGAGCGGAAACGCGTCGAGGAGCACTTGCGCAGGGCGGAACGGATGCAGGCGGCCGGCAAGCTCGCCGGTGGGGTGGCGCACGAAGTCAACAATATGATGACCGGCGTCATCGGATTCAGCGAGTTTCTGCTCCGGAGCCTGGACGATGGGGATGCGAGGCGCTCCGACGTGGAGGAAATCATCAAGGCCGGTACCCGGGCCGCAGATGTTACCCGCCAGCTCCTTGCCTTCACCCGGCAGCAGTTCCTGCAGCCTCAGGTCCTCGATGTGAACGCGGTCATCGCCGATATGGAGAAGCTGCTACGCCGCTCGCTCGGTGAAGGCCACGTATTTCAGCTGCGGCTTTCACCCGAAGCTGGTCAACTCCGCGCCGATCGCGGCCAGCTGGAGCAGGTGCTCATCAATCTCGTCATCAATGCGCGCGACGCTATGACCGGTCACGGCCGGGTCACGATCGAGACGGGTCCGGCACTCTGGGACGAGGCATATGCCCAGCGTCACGGTGGCGTTGACCTGCCCCTGGGGCGCTATGTCATGTTGGCCGTGAGCGACACCGGCTGCGGTATGGATTCCGACATTCAGGCCCGCATCTTCGAGCCGTTCTTCACGACCAAACCGATCGGTCAGGGAACCGGACTGGGACTCTCTACGGTCTAC
>DATFFX010000306.1:0-7204 GCA_035249825.1 Gemmatimonadales bacterium
TGCGTATTCTGCGGTCATCCATTCTGACGTTCAACTTCGCCGGCGGCCCTGACGGCTTCAACTATTCGGTCGGGAGCGGATGGATGTTTTGACAGCGGGGAAGCGGGGAAGTCAGGAGTGTAGCAATCGTTGTCATCCTGAGCGCAGCGAAGGAGCCAGAGTTTCGGTCCCCTCGCTTCGCTCAGGGTGACAACTGTTCACTTACCCGCTTCCCCGCCCTCACGCCACCTTCGCGACCGTCAGCCCCGCCGCTTGCAGGACCTCGCGAACGGTCGTTTCCCCGCGATCCCGCGCATACCACTTGCGCACCTGGGGATAGAGCTCCGATTTGGGCGTGGTGCTTCGGTTAGCCATGACCCACGCCTGGAGCTGAGATGGACGCGGTCCCCAGTGGCCGACCTCCTGGAACTCATCGTCGAGGGCAATGACGATCGGTATGGACCTGGTCCCGTTAGTCAGATATTGGTTCATCAGCTCCGGATTTTCATCCCGCTGCAGCACTCGCAGCTCGAGTCCGGGCGCCATATCGGCGAGCTTGGCGATGACGGGCACGGTATTGGACGCATCTCCACACCAGTCTTCGGCTATGACCAGCAGCTTTCTTCCCGCGGTGGGTGGCACTGCCTCGAGAGCCCAGGCAGGAATCCGGGCGAGCTGATACAGCCCCTGCCACAACCCGCAGTGTTCAGCCTTACACTCTGCCACGAACGCGTCGAACGTGAGCGCCTTGTTCCACAATGACTTCAGATCCAGCATTACATCTCCGTTAATGCGACAGCTCCAGAACACGGCGCGGAGCGGCAAAGTTCCCCCGGCCGGCTCAAAGCTCCTCGATCTTGACTCCTCGTTTCCCCAGCTCAGCCACGTAATCATCGCAGGGCACTGCCTCGTCCGGAGTGTGCACTCCTTTAGCTTTCACCCGCCCATCCACCTGCATCTGACCGGTGATGGACAGCGAGTACCCGGTGGTGCGCATCATCGCGCTGATCCCGTGCAGCGCATCGTAATAATCGATCAGCCGGAAGGTGACTCGTGCCGGCTTCCCGGCTTTCTGGCCAGTCACCTGGACCTGTAATGCGACGAGATCACGACCCTCGGGTTTGTGCAGCTTTGGATGAACCGCGGCGATGAACACATCACGCGGCGCCACCTTCCTGCCCTTCACCTCGATCGGTTCGTTTGACAACAGGCCCAGCTCCCGGATCGGCCGCATGATCGCGACGTGTCCCGGATACCGCAGCGTCTTGTACTCCATCGTGTCGATCTTGCCGCTGTAGGCAAACGGCAGAGTGCTGATGCCGCCACCGGTGTGAAACGCCTCCAGAGTGCCTACAGGCGAGGGGAACTCGACCGACTCCACCTCACTGAGGGCATCCACCTGGAGCGGTTTGCCGTTGCGCAGTACCCAGGAAGGCGTGGTGTAGTAGTCCAGCGCCCCTTCGAGCGAGTACACGATCTGATAATTGAGCGGCGGCTCCGGCGCTTGTGGCAGGCCGCCTACGAAGATCTTGACCTTCTCGGCGCGATCCAGCCGCCGGATGCCTTCCGCCGCCAGAATGTTCACCATCCCGGGTGCCAGACCGCAGTCGGGAATCACCGAGACACCCTTGGCCAGGGCCTGCTGGTGCAGCTTCTTCTGCTCCAGCACGATATCGGTGTTGCCACCCAGATCCGAGAAGTGACAGCCACACTCGACCGCAGCTTTCGCCATGGGCCCGTTGTAGTAGTACGGAATGGCGCTCATGACGGCCGCATGACCTTGAAAGGCGGCGTGTACGGCAGGGGCGTCGGCCACATCGAGCTGGATGGTGCAGAGCCGACCCTTCCAGTCTCCCAGGAGAAACGGCGGGAGCTTGACGGGCCGAACGTCCGCAAGGGTCACCTGGCTGATGGCGGGATTCTGCAGGAGATCGTAGGCGCAGGCACAACCCTGAAGTCCGGCACCAAGAACCAACAGTTTCATTACCGCATTCCGGGAGAGAGGAAAACGAGAAAAGCCCTGCAAAATAGCCGGTATAGGTGAGAAGTGAGAAGTGAGAAGTGAGAAGTGAGAAGTGAGAGATGAGAGGTGAGAGGTGAGAAGTGAGAGGTGAGAGGTGAGAGGTGATAGGTGAGAATTAACGTAGGACGCTGGTCACAGTGTACGTAGATGATTGATCAGACCGCGGAGCAACCGCTGGCATTGGTGGCATCGCCTTAGCATGGTCCCGGTAAGCTCGATAGAAAGAAATTGCAGCTCGCCGGAAAGTTCGAGGAGTTCGGCTGTTTCCACCGCAGACCCATATGCAATATCCAAATGGTTGCGAAAACGCTTTGACGATCTCAGGGCGTACCCTTCAGCAATGTTCAGCTGCACTGAAAGAGCTGCCTTTTGAAGCTGATCGAAGATCGGATTGGAATACCAATGTTCGATTTGGCGTATGGCCGGAAACAGCGTCAGGACTACAGCGTGTGCCTCCTGCCATGCCAGTAGGCTCTTGTGGTCTCGCACGGCCCCACTCTGGGTAGTCCATGGAAGGACCGGTAACCAGGGACACTCCGATGCAATCCTAATCCCGCTCCGCTGACCTTCTTACCTCTTACTTCTTACTTCTCACTTCTTACTTCTCACTTCTCACCCCTCCCGGGAAAAACGTCATCCCACGCGGTCGCTCCGGCGCGTTGGACCACACCAGCCTTCGTGGCCGGCCGGCGCCGAGCGGGCGTATCTCGAGGTTGTTACCGACAAAGAATGCCACGGAGTCGGTGCCCCACCTCACCGGATCGCGCGCACCCCGGGCCAGCAGCGCTGCGCCACTGTCTCCAGTCACGCACAAGTCCCCGGCGCTCTGACAGGGCACCACACGGGCAAACACCGGATCTCCCAGCAGCACCGCCAGGCTCGATTCCGCCCGTACTTTCTCCCCGGGTCCCACTGGCTTCGGATGAGGCTCTGCAGGAGGCGCCCCGATCCGGTAGAGTCCGGTTTCACTGGCTACGATCAGAGAAGCGCCTCCCGGCTCCCACCCTACCTGCGCCGGGCGCCCCGCCGCCTTGGGTAACGCCAGCTCGCGCTCGGAGCCGCTCAGCAGGTTCATCACCCAGACGGTGCTTGGCGTCGAGTCGCGCAGCGATGCGCCCCGGAGGAATGCCAGCGCCCCACCATCGGGCGACAGGGCGGGTCGCAGCTCGGCGACACTGGTGAAGGTGATGGGAATGGACGGTCCACCCTCCCCACGAACGGCGTAGAGATCGCTGTTGGGCCCGCTGCCCCCGACGAAAACAGCATAGCGGTCTTTACCGACCTCGATCTGCCCGCGGAGTGGAGGGAGGGTGGGGTCGCAAGAAGTGAGAAGTGAGCAGTGAGAAGTGAGAAGGACTGTCATCCTGAGGGCGCGAATGCGCCCGAGGGGGCCAAAATTCAGTTTCAGCTTCGGCTCCCTCGCCTGCGCGGAGCCGGCCCTGAGCGCAGTCGAAGGGCTCCGGCGCAGGGTGACAACGCACTCACTTCTCACTTCTTACTTCTCACCTCTCACTGTCGCTTTGAGAAGCCACCATCCATCCGGGTCCACCTCGATCTGCCTCGGACGGCGGTTGAAGCCCTCTACTACTTTGCGCGTGCGTCTTCCCTCCACATCCATGCGCACCCTCTTGCCGTCTATCAGCAGATCCAGTCCCGGGATGCGGTACGTCCCCCATTCCGGCTTCTGAGTCTGGGCGACCTCAACGATGAGCTGCCTGTTCTCGTGCTTCCATCTTACGTCGAGTACGGGGTAACCCGGCTGCGTGAGCGTCTGCGCGAAGTACCAGTCGAGATCGCGTCCAGCTGCTTCGGACACCAGGCGGGCGAAGTCGGCCGTCAGCGCGGTACTGTCGCGGTAAACGGCGTAGTAGCGGCGCAGGCTACCGAAGAGCACTGAATCTCCAACGATTCCGCGCAGCTGGTGCAGGGCCCAGGCACCCTTCTGATAGCTGTTGCTGTTCAGCAGCTCAGTCAGCTCGGACGTTGTGGTGTCGATGACGGGACGCTCGGTCGCTGCTGATCCGAAGATTTTTTCAGCGGCGCTCCGCATCCGCGTCCGGAGCGCGCTGTCACCCGCGGTGTGCCCAATCCAGAGCGTTGCGAGATAGCTCGCGAATCCTTCGGAGAGCCACAGGTGCGACCACTCCCGGGCGGTGACGGCGTCGCCGAACCACTGATGCGCGGTTTCGTGCGCGATGAGTGCCTCGCCGAGCTTCCGCTCCTGGTAGAGCTTCTGATCGTAGAAGATGGCGCTAGCGTTCTCCATCCCCCCGTACCTGGTACTCGACTCCACGTGAGCCAGGCTGGCAAAGGGAAACGGGCCGAGGAGAGCGCTGAAGTACTGCAGCATCTCACCTGCCCGACGAAAGGTGGCGGCCGCATACAACGAGTCGCGAGGATAGGCCCACACTGCCACCGGAACGCACTTCACCGCACAGGCCGCCTGAGGCAGCGGCGTCCGCGCCAGACGGCCCACTCCCACTACCATCGTGTACACCGGGACAGGCGTACTGAGGTTGTAGTGCCAGACCGCGTGGCCGTACGGCAGCGTGTCGACCTTTTCCAACGCTCCGTTGGCGATCACCTGGTCGCCGAGCGGCGCCTCGACGTGGAAGGAAACCGTAGCCTTGTCACCCGGAATGTCCGGCGTGGGAAACCAGAGATGGGCGCGGTCAGGCCAGTTATCGGCGAAGATCGTCCGCTCCCCGTAACTGTTCTCTCCTATGATCAGGCCATCACGGGGTCGGCCGCGATAGCGCACCCGCGTGCTGATCGAGTCGCCCGCCCGCTTTTGATGAGGAATCTCGACTTCCGTGGAGGATCGGGCGTACATGGTGCGTGAGATGCGGGTGTTGGGCTTACCGTCGACCAGCACTCGAATCACCCGCATGGCGGAATCGAGCCTCATGGTGACAGGGGCCGGGGAGCCGAGTCGCCATGTCGTCTGCACTTCGCCCAGCACGTGGGTGCCGGTATCGCTGGGAATCAGGGTGATGTCGTAGTGCAGCGCATCGTGCGGCGGGGGAGATGTGTCGGCCGGCACGTTGGTTGGAGATTGTGCGATCTGTAGCAGCAGGAAAAGCATCGAAGGCTATCACTTAGAAGAGTTGTCACCCTGAGCCTTCGCATCGCGAAGGGCGAGGGGGCCGAAGCTCAAACGGGCCTCCGGCCCCCTCAGGCGCTGACGCGCCCTTAGGGTGACACGAAGTTACCTACCGAGTCTGGCGCGATAAAACTCCAGAATCCTGGTCCACGCCTTCTCCCGCTCGGGCGTGTCATACCCTTGTCGGCCCGGCTTCAGGAAGCCGTGACCGGTACCGGGATACACCTCGGGGGTGTAGGTGTTGCCGGCCGACTGCATCGCTGCGGTGACATCCGGAAGCGCGGCGTTGATTCGTTCATCATTTTCGCCGTAGATGCCAAGCACGGGTGCCTTGATTCGCTTCATGGCTGCCGTATCGGGCGCGGGCCCGTACGCCACAACGACGGCACGAAGTTTCGGGTTGTTGGTTGCATATCGGAAACTCTGGCCCCCGCCCCAACAAAATCCTATCGTCCCGATCTGATCCTTCGCCACGGCGGGCAACCCGTTCACATACGCGTACACCGCATTCAGGTCTGCGGTGACCCGTTCGGGCTCGAGCTGCGCCACGAGCTTGCGTCCGGAGTCGGGATCAGCGGGTGAAATGCCGTGCTTGGAGGACAGAAGATCAGGCAGGATCGCCACGTAGCCTTCCTTGGCGAGCCGGTCGGCCACCGTCGGCTCCCAGTCGGTCAAGCCGAAGATTTCATGGATAACGATTACTGCCGGGGCCTTGGTGCTACGCTCCGGGTAGGCCACATAGGCCCGGATAGAATCCTCGCCTCGCTCGATGTAGACCCATTCGCCGTGCGTGGTGACGGCCGCGCCAGTGGCCGCGACGACTGAAGCGGTGTCTCCGCCAGCCGATGCTGGCTCGGTCTTCTCATCGCTGTAGCTCCACACGGCCGCCGCACCAATGAGGAGCGCCAGCAGTATCACGAGCACGTAAGTAGCGGCGGCGCCGATCCTGCGGCTGCCGGCCGTCATGGCAGATTCCAGAACTCCACCCGGTTTTCCGCGAGGAGCGGCACTGCTACCCGCGACTTGCCATCGAAGCCGATGTCGGCCGCGGAGGGCACCGGGTACGCAATGCGAGTCGACCGGCCATCCTTGAGAACGAAGAGACTCGAGTCGGTCCAGCTGGTGATCAGCAGGCCGCCGTCAGGCAGGACCTCGACCCCATCCTGCTGCCCGGGACCGGTGCCGAGCGTCCGGACGGTCTTCTCACCGGGCTTCCATGCCACGATGGTGGTTCCGAGGAACGGCACGATCACGAACTCATTTTCGTCGGGCACCCAGGTGATTCCGTTGGGGCCCGAGAGGTCCGCGGACTCCAGCGCAACGCTCGCCTTGCCGCCCTTCACCTGGTAGACACGATCAGGGCCGGGATGGGAGAAGTCGGCGGCAACGCCGGTATCGGTGAGATAGATGGTGCCATCGGGGCCGGTGGCCGCATCGTTGAGAAACTTGGCACCCGTCACCCTCACTGAAGTAAGCTGGGCACCAGTGCGCTTATTGAACGCGCGCGCCGCATCGATGTCCGCCACCCAGAGTGTATCGCCCGAAATCGCCATGCCCTTCGGTGCGTTCAGGGTTACGCCCTTCACGCCCCCGGCGATGAATTTCGCGGTTTCGATCTTGCCCTCGGGTGTTACCCGCGAGATGTAGCCGTTGTTGTCCTTCCCCGCCGGCTCGCCGTTGATATTGGCGATGAACCACACATTCTGGTCGGCATCGTACCGTGCGGCCTCTGGGGCCTGGAGCTGATCCCGCAGCTCGCCGGACTTGGTTGCCATCTTCCCGCCTGCCTCCGACTCAGCCGCGGGGGCCGTATCACTCACCGAGGCGGTTCGATCACCGGTGTCGCGAGGACTACAGGCGCTGGTGATGAGACCGAGCGCAGCGGCAAGCGCAAGTGCAGGTGTGATGGAATGCGGAAACATGACGGCGGTCTCCACTCAGGGGTGAAAGGCAAGTATAGGGGGGTAGGCGGGTAAGCGGGTAGGCGGGTAAGCGGGTAAGCGGGTAAGCGGTAAGCGGGTAAGCGGGTAAGCGGGTAAGCGGGTAAGCGGGTAAGCGGGTAAGCGGGTAAGCGGGTAAGCGGGTAAGCGGGTAAGCGG
>DATFFX010000307.1:0-2551 GCA_035249825.1 Gemmatimonadales bacterium
GGTCACCCGGGCCCGGAGCAGGTCGAACTCCGGCGCGGTGCCGACCTGGCGGCGCAGCTCGGTCTGCCGCAATGTCGAATCGGCCTGGTCGAGCGCGCTCCGCGCGATCGTGGCCAGCTGATCGGCCAGCACCGCGTCGAAGTAGGTCTCCACCACCGAGAGGGTCAGGTTGGCATCGGCCGAGGTGAGACCGATCTCGGCGCTCCGGCGCCCGGCGTCGGCGGCGCGCATCTGGCCCCGTACCCGCCCGCCGGCGAACAGGGTCTGGGAGAGCGAGAGACCCAGGTTGTAGGTGTTGGCCCGTCCGAAGGGCAGGCTGCCCAGATCTCCGAACGGGTCGAGCGAGGCGACGCACTCGAGCGACTTTTCCAGGGAATCCACCCGCGCCGCAATGGGGAGGGACGGGTCGGGAAAGAACCGGGCGCAGGAAGTCGGCCGGGCCGGACCGCCGTTATCGTCGGTGGCGAATCCTTCGAACTGCGACTTGATCAGCCGGCTGTAGGACGCCGACCCGCTGAGCTGGGGAAACAGCTCGCTGCGGGCCTGGTACTGCTCGCCTCGGGCGCGAGACACTGCGGCGCGGGCGAGACCGACCGGCTCGCTGGCCGGCCGGGCGAGCTGGAGCGCATCCTCCAGAGTGAGCCTACGGACCGGAGCAGGTGATTGCGCGGCGAGTGGACCTGCCGCGAAGACGAGCAGGCCAACCAGTGATCCGAAGCGGGCGCTCATGGCTGATCCGCTCCAATGGCCCTGAGGAAGAGGTCGACGTACTGGTTGATCGCCTGCTCGGGCTCGAGCAGGTAGATGAAGGGGAGGATGTCCCGGCTCATCGCGTCGGCGAACAGGGTGCCCATCAGGATCATGGTCGCGGCGGAGATGTCGAAATCGGGCCGGATCAGGCCCCGGCTTCGCAGCCGAGAGAGATATCCGCCCAGCTCCCGGCCGGCGCAGGCGGTCGCGTTGTTCTCCTGGGGCATGAGCTCGGGATGCTCCTCGATCTCCCCCATCGCGGTGCGAATGACCGCCCGCCGGCTCCACAGCTCTTCCCAGTGCTTGCGGGACCACTCGAGCAACTCGGCCCGGGGGTCCTCGGGGACTTCAGGAAGCGGAGCAGGACGGGAGGTGGCGCAGGCGCAGCGGATTGCCTCGTGGAGCAGAGCGGTCTTGGAGCCAAAGTGCCGGAAAACGGTGACCTCGTTGACCCCGGCGAGCTGGGCGATCTGCCGAGTTGTGGTACCCCGGAATCCGGTCTCGGCGTAGAGCTCGGTGGCCGCCTTGATGATCTTGTCGCGGACTTCCATAGGCCGGGCAAACTAAAACGGGGCTAACATTCATGCAAGTGGGTGCTTGCATGCGTAACTTCCGCTATCCGCTATCCGCTATCCGCTATCCGTTGCAGTTGACCGCTCAAGCTCACCGCCGCTTCCACCCGAAGTATCCAGCCGCGGGATGGTGACACAACAAGGCCGATATACCAAGCTACACAATGCATAGGCTGTCTATCTATAACTAGTTATAGCCCCTAAAATCGGTTCCCTTGTGACATCCAGCTTGCCCGCGTAGTCTCCTCATCTGGTGAGACGCCGCAGCTCATTTCGGAATCGACTGCAAATCCCTCACATTGACCCTGTTAACCCCTGTTAATCGTCAGTTACCTCTTTGTAGGTTGACCATACGCACCAGGATGCCCAAGATCGCTTTGGTATTGACTCTCGCACTGACAACCGCATTGGTCAGTGCGTGCAAAGACCACGAAACCGTTGTTGATCCTGGCGCCCGGGGCAGTCTGGTCCAGAGCCAAGCACCGCTCAACACGCTTGGCGAAGATCTACCGTTCGTCGAGATCGCGACTGAGGTCCCGACTTTTGGCGGTTTCTGGTACAACAAGCTGAACCAGGGCCAAATAGTCGTCGCCCTCACCGATCTGAAGGATTTCCAGCGCGTCGTCGCGATGATTCCCAAGTACCTGGGGGCACATCAGCCAACCGCCGGCTACGTCGCGATGAGATCGGGCGGTCCTTCGCAGATCTCGCCCGCTTTCGTGCCTCGCTCCGGTCCCAGGTGTTCGCCCGGTCGGGAGTCGTGAGCCTGGGGGTGAAGGAGTCCGCCAACCGGGTAGAGATCGGCGTCTCGAACCGGTCGATCGAGCAGGAGGTTCGAGGAGTGGCTCGCGCGCTCGGTATTCCCGATGAGGCGGTGGCAATTATTGATGCCCCGGAGCCCCGTCAGGTATCGCATACGCTGCAACAGCAGCATCCGAGCGCGGCCATCGAGGGCGGCTGGCAGATCAGGAACCCGGCCGGCTTCGGCTGCACGCTGGGCTTCCCGGCGATCCGGGTCAGCAACGGAACGAACGTTTTCGTTACCAACTCCCACTGTACGACGACGAGTCATGGATTCGACGGAGACTCGATCATGCAGCCCTCTGGTGCACCCTCTGGTGGTAAGGTGGGTTCAGAAATCCTGGATCCGGCTGCCTGGGCCTGTGGGATATACAGTTGTCGCAATTCGGATGCAGCCCTGATCCTGGCCACCCGGCCGCTGCAGCTCG
>DATFFX010000308.1:0-4089 GCA_035249825.1 Gemmatimonadales bacterium
CTCCAGTAAGAGAGCTCGTAGCTATTAGTCTTTAGCTATGAGTCGTGAGCTAGCAGCCTAACAGCTCATAGCTCATAGCTCATAGCTAATGACTAATAGCTCACTTCAACCAAACATCTTTTCGTCTGCGGTCGGGCCGTAGACCGAGGGAAGCGGGACATCGAGCAGTCTGAGATACACCACCAGGGATCCGCGGTGGTGATACCAGTGATTGAGCATCAAGGTCCGGACCATCGCGAGGCGCGGTGCGGCCAACAGCTCGCGTCCTCCCGTCACCAATCGCCACGTGCCCTCGGCGCGCTCGGGTGTAAGCTCCGTGAGAAACCGGCGGGCAGAGGCGAGACTCTCATCCAAAGTGGTGAGGATCTCGGCAGACGTTCGCGCCTCCGGCTGGACGAACTCGGGCGGGTCCGCGACATCGGGCGCCAGCAAGAGCTCACCGAGCCTCGGAATGATGGCGACGTGCAAGGCGAGCTGCCCCAGAGAGGATGACCTCGGGTGCGGCCTCCAGCTCAATTTGTCATCGGGCACGCGCTGCAGCACTCGGCGCGTCGCCTGCGCCTCCTGCTCCAGCTCTGCGAGAAGTGCCTGTGAAACTTCCCAGATTTGAGTGCGGGTCATTTTTCCTCCAGCTGAGATAAGCTATTAGCTATTAGTCGTTAGCTATGAGCTATGAGCTGGTAGCTATGAGCTATTAGCCAAAAGACTGTTGGGTTGAAGGGCTCTCTAAGATCAGGCAATCCACTTCGTCGGACTAAGAACCAAGAGCTAACGACTCATAGCTAATAGCTGATACCTTATAGCTCATAGCTCATAGCTACTACCTAAAAAGCTCCTCCACCACATATCGCCCACCGCCGGTCGTCGCGATGACCAGGCACATTACGACGAACAGAAGATCGTAGTGCCAACCATCGCTGTGCTTGCCCCAGAATCCGGTTCTCCAGACGAAGATCTTCTTCTGGATGGCGCCGAGCATCACCAGGATCAATCCGATCGCGGCCCACTGGGTCAGTACGCCAAAGGCGACACCCAGCCCACCCGCGAGCTCGGCGAATCCGAGGAAGCGGGTAAAACCAGGGCTCATGCCGATACTCTTGCCCCGGGTAACAGGATCCATGGCGTGGCTCCACCCACTGGTGATGAAGACCAGGCCTACCAGCAGGCGCATCAGGAGAAGTGCCAGGTCGCTGAACCCGTAGAGCCACTGGATGGTCATTTGTTGATGTAAGCCCGGAAAAGGGCAAGGTCAAGTGACACGAGGCTCCGCCTCCTGTCATCCTGAGCGCAGTGAAGGAGCCGAAACTCAGGAGGATACGGGATTCGTCTCCGAGGTCTTCACCCTGGCGCGCCGCCTACCCGGCCGCCGCTCCATGGAAACCGACGCCGGGGACACTCCCGCCATCGCCAGACGGGCTCGGAGCGCGGGGCTCAGCGTCTTCCGCAGTAGCGCCTGTATCATCTCGGGCGTGGGTGGCTCCTCGCTGCTGATCGGCTTGATCTCGCCTGCCTCCAGGGCCAGCACCGGGACACCGTCGCGGAACAAGACTCGATTGCGGGTAATTCCGGTGACTCGCTCGCCTGGTGTGATGATCCCGGTGAGGTTGAGCGGATCGGCGGCGCTCACCGATATGAGACGGCCGCCGCCTTCCAGCCGCCGGATCGCTCGCAGCTGGCCGACGGCTTCCGAAAGCGCAAACTGCTCACCCGACATCCCCGATACGAATCGCCCTCCTCTGATCTCACCCCGAGCCTCCAGGCGGCGGTATACCATGAGCAGCTCCCGCCAGGGCGGAGCGCCAGTCTCCCGGGCCAGGACGCGTTTGAAGACGACTCCGTATCGGCGGAGCAGAGTCTTTGCGTAAAGCTCAGGCGGTAAGGCGGTAGGACGGTAAGATGGTTCTCCGGCTTCCGACTCGGTCCCCATTCGATTTTCGCTACCGCCGTTCCGCCCTACCGACTTACCACCCAATAACGACCATCGTCCAGCCGTCTCGATCCCGACCGGCGCCGTGCGATAGCGGCGCTTGGCTCCACTGAGTGGCTTCCGCTTGCTGGAGGGGGTGATCAGCGCGCGCAGGCCCGCAAAGCTGTCCGATGTAACCAGCCCAAGACTTGCCAGCTCACCGAGTGCCTGCTCCACCTGCGTGGGCAGTAGCCCTGATATCGCCGTCAGCTCATGGAAGAACGAGGCGCCTCGCTGCTCCAGCACTTCCCGGGCTCGTTCGGCGTAGCTCGAGAGCGAGTACTCATCACTGTTTCGGCCGGCGAGCCACTCAGCTGCATTTTCTCTTAGAAAGAGCGCGATGGGAGTCGATCTGATCGGCCCTGCTGTCCCGCTGCCCCGCTGACCTGCTGCCCTGCCCCACGCTACGCGACCCATCATACACAAGCTGTCCAGCAGCATCGGGTCGTACTCGGAGACTCGCGAGGAGAGCACGTCGGCCTCCCACGCTGCTGCCGGAAGCTCCAAGCCGTCCAGTTGCGCGATCACCGTGGCCAGGCCTTCCAGTCCCGCCGCATTCTGGTCGGGGTCCACCCGCTGCCATGCGAACAGGAAGCGCATGAAATCCGCGGCACTGACCGGCTCGATCTCGGAGCGGAGGCGATTCAAGGTGTACCGATGAATCCGGGCGAGCAGTCTCCGGTCGCACCACTCCAGTACTGCCGGCCCCCCGTTCCTGGGGCTGAACTGGCCCCGGAGAACCACGCCCTCGCCCTCGAGCGCCGCCAGGGCGATGTCGGCCTCGGACTCGGGAATGGCCAGCGAGGCTGCGAGCGAAGCCGCTGTGGCAGGTCCTACAATGCCGAGTCTGCCTCTCAGCAGCTCACGCAAGGCATCGGGGCCCAGACTCCGGATCTCCTCCACCCTTTCGGTCGCCACCCACAGGACCTGCCCATCACTGAGACTGACTCGAGTTGCCCGTCCCGCATCGGCCAGCTCATGCCAGTACCCGCTCCACGACACGCCGTCTCGGCCGGATATACCCTCCACCTCCGTCAGGAACCCTGAGGTGAGCAACGCATCGTGCAGCTCGTCCGCGTCCCGGACATCGGGCCAGGCTTCGTCTCGCACCCGCTCGATAGCGGCGGGATCCAGGGCGCCGAGGTCGTCAGCCGAAGAGGGCTCGAAGGCGCGGCGGGTGTAGACGGCCTGAGTCCGGCGCTCTTCCGCCGGAGCATCATCCAGGAAGGCATAGGGCCTGGCGTTCAGAATCTCATGCGTCAGCGGTGAGGGCTCCGGTAGATCACGAGCCACATATTGGATCTCACCGGTATGGATCTTCCGAAGCAGGGTGGTCAGCAGCTCGAGATCCATCACCTCGTGCACGCAGTCGTCGATCGTTTGGCGCACCAGCGGGTGATCCGGTACCTCGCGGTCCCCCGGAATGTTCTCCAGGCACGCGACGGCGTGAGGAAATGCGGCCGCCAGGAGGTCTTCCGATTGCATCCGCTGGATCTGCGGCGGGGTCTTCCGGCCATTCCGGCTGCGCGCAATGGCGAGCGCGATGGTGGCATTCCATCGCCAGTGGGTGCCGAACATCGGCGCGTCCAGGAGTGCCTGCACCAGAATCCCTTCCACGGTGTCCGGGTGCAGGAACTTGAATACAGTATCGAGCGGAAACGAATGTTGGGGCCCCAGCGAGAGCAGGAGCGCATCCTCGGTTGCGGCCGCCTGAAGCTCGAAGTTGAACTGGCGGCAGAAGCGTTTCCGAAGCGCCAGGCCCCAGGCGCGGTTCACTCGGCTCCCGAACGGCGAGTGTATGACGAGCTGCATGCCCCCGGCCTCATCGAAGAACCGCTCGGCAACGATGGTGTTCTGGGTCGGGAGGGTGCCGAGGAGTCGCTTGGATTCGCTGAGGTACTCGATGAGCTGGTGCGCTGCTGCTTGTGCGGAGCTTGCGCTCAATTCCTCATCCCGAGGGAGCATCGCGACCGAGGGACCTACTTGAGGCGAGAGGACATCGGCTATCCAGGCAGTCACATCCTCGCGATCTTCCAGCCGCTCCTCCACGTCTGCCCGCAGCTCGGCCACCGCCGCTGACAGCTCGTTGCTTCTGGCCGGAGCCTCACCCAACCAGAACGGGA
>DATFFX010000309.1:0-2196 GCA_035249825.1 Gemmatimonadales bacterium
GCGGCGCGGCGCGCAATGTCGCTGCCGGGGATGGGCCGGTGCCGGAAGACGTACCGCAGCCGGTCGCCGAACTGGTCGCGCAGCTCGGCGATCCGCTCGTTGGCCGCCCGGCAGTGGGGACAGTCATAGCTGCCGTACTCGACCAGCGTGATCTCGGCGTCGAGAGGGCCGAGGATGTGATCGTACCCCTTGTCCACCGGCCGATCGAGCCGGCTGCCGGCCGCTATCTGAGCCATGCCTGGATCATGTCCTGCGTGCTCCCGCTGCCGGTGATGTGGTTATCCCGCTTCGGTTCGTGCTATATAAGTGAGACGGTTCTGGTAATACAGAAGACCGGCGGGCCGGAAATCAAACCACCGGCAAGTTGCAGATTCGACCATCAACGGCTGAGGAGGAGACACCAGGGCAGGAATTGAGGTCGTGGTGGATCCAGAGGAGTATCCCGACGGGCGCTTTGCGCGGCTGCACGATCCCGAGGATAATCCGATCGAGCTATGGGAGGTACGGACTCCGACTTGAGCTCGGACGGTCACCCTGAACTCGAGTGGCGCTTTCTATGACGCGCGCTACGGTGTCCAGCAGGAGATCGGGCGAAACCGGCTTGTGCAGAAACGGCTCGTCGGGGCCCACTTCTCCCTTTTGCAGCTCGGTTTCGTGGGCCCGCCCGGACATCCAGATGACCGGGATATGAGCATACCTGCGGCTCAGCTCACCCGCCAATTGGCGGCCGCCCATCCCCGGCATCACCACGTCGGACAGCACCAGATTAACGGCGCCACCGATCTCCTCCAGCTCCGCAAGCGCCTCCCGTCCATCGCGAGCGCTGATGACTTCGTAGCCCTCGCCCTGCAGTGTTCGGATCACGACGGTCCGGACTGAATCCTCATCTTCGACCACCAGGACCCGGCCCATCGAACGAGCATTGGGCCGGACGGTGCGATTCGGGGACCGGGGCTTCATGACCGGAGTCGAGGTGAGCGGGAAAAGGACCCGGATGGTCGTACCCCGGTCTACCACGCTCTCCACCTCGATGTGACCACCACTCTGTGCCACGACGCCCTCCACCGTTGCCAGGCCGAGACCAGTGCCCACACCGACTTGCTTGGTGGTGTAGAACGGCTCGAAGATGTGAGGGATGTGCTCGGGCGCGATACCTTTGCCCGAATCGGTGACGGCCAGCGCAGCGTAGGCGCCGGCTACCACGGGGGCATGCAAGCGGTCAAACACATGGCCCGGACTTATCTCTACTGTCAGAGTCCGGATCAGGATCAATCCTCCGCCAGGCATGGCGTCTCGCGCATTGATGACCAGGTTGAGCAGGACCTGGACCAGTTGGGCCCGGTCCACCTGCACCCATTTTGGCCCGGGCTTGAGGTCCAGCTGGATGCCGATGCTGCTTCCGATCAGACGCTGGAGCATCGGCTGGGTATCCTCGATGGCGGCATTCAGATCGAGGGTTTCCGGAGTCAGCACCTGCTGGCGGGCGAACGCGAGCAGTTGCCGGGTCAGGCTCGCCATGCGGTCGGCGACCTTCTGCAGCTCCAGCAAATCCTGGCGGGCCGCCGGACTCAGGCCCGGATCGCGGGCAATGAAGTGAGCGAAGCCGCTCACCGCGTAGAGCTGGTTGTTGAAGTCGTGGGCCAGGCCACCGGCCAGCACACCAATCGCCTCCATCTTGGCGGCCTGGCGCAACGCGTCCTCGGTCCGCTTCCGATCGGTGATGTCGCGCTGAATCGACGAGGCCCCGACGATGGTGCCGGTCGCATCCCGGAGTGGAGAGAGGCTGAGTGAGATCTCGATCTCACTGCCGTCTTTTCGGCGCCGCGCGGTCTCGTAGTGCTGGACGTGCTCACCTCGTCCCACGCGATTCAGGATCTCGTGCTCCTCCCGTTGCAGCCGTGGCGGAACCATGATGTAGATCGACTGTCCCACGATCTCGGAAGCCGAGTAGCCGTACATTCCCTGCGCCGCCGCGTTCCAGGTCAGTATCCTGCCGTCGAGTGTCTTGCTGAGGATCGCATCGCCGGATGACTCCACGATCGCGGCGAGCCGGGCAGCCGTCTCCTGGGCCCGCTTGCGCTCGCTGATGTCGCGCTTGATGGAGGCGGCGCCGACGACCTCGCCCCGGGCATTCCGAACCGGAGAAATGCTCAGCTCGATCGGTATGAGCGACCCGTCCTTGCGGCGGCGGATGGT
>DATFFX010000310.1:0-5026 GCA_035249825.1 Gemmatimonadales bacterium
CGTCTACCAGCACACCGAGAAAGGCCTCGTTGCGACGGAAGATTGCAGGTTCGCGGCCGAGTGCGAATGCGGAGGCGTTCAGTCCCGCTACTGCGCCCTGCCCAGCCGCCTCCTCGTAACCGGTCGTTCCGTTGATCTGGCCTGCCATGAACAGTCCCGGCAGATGCTTCGACTCGAGAGTCGCGGACAGTTGCGTGGGCGGGAAGTAGTCGTACTCGATCGCGTAGCCAGGCCGCGTCATCAGAACCTGCTCCAGACCCGGAATGGAATGGAGGAGGTCCAACTGAACCTGGGGCGGCAGCGAAGTGGAGAGCCCATTCACGTACATCTCGGAGGTATCAAGACCTTCGGGTTCCAGGAAGATCTGATGATGCTCAGCATCCGGAAACTTCAGGATCTTGTCTTCGATCGAAGGGCAGTACCGCGGTCCTCGGCCGCTGATGGCGCCGCCGTACAGAGCGGACTCTTTCAGATGCCTGGTCACGATCTCCTGAAGCTGACGTCCAGTACGAGTCAGATAGCAGGGCAGCTGATCCGGGTGAAGGGAACGCTCAAAAGCCGAGAACCAGTATGGAGTGGCATCGCCCTCCTGTCGCAGCAGTTGGGCGAGATCGGCGGATCTGCCGTCAATTCGCGGAGGCGTGCCTGTCTTGAATCGATTTACTACAAGTCCAATTGTCTCAAGCTGTTGCGCTAAATGTGTAGCGGGTGCCTCACCTGCTCTGCCAGCCGGGACCCGAGCCGCCAGACCCATATGGATGCGGCCCCTGAGAAAGGTTCCTGTGGTGATCACGACGGCCGGAGCGTAGAAGGTTCTACCCTCCACAGTGATGACACCATCGACACAGTTAGACGCCATCACGAGTTCTGCGACGGTGCCTTGAGCGAAGGCGAGACTCGGCTGGCGCTCGAGCAGGGACCGCACTGCCCGCCGATAAAGACCGCGGTCACACTGCGCCCGCGGCGCCCAGACGGCAGGCCCCTTTGATCGGTTCAACATCCGGAACTGGATCCGGGCCATGTCAGTGGCGCGCCCCATAACGCCGCCAAGCGCGTCCACTTCCCGCACAACGGTACCCTTCGCAATCCCCCCGATTGCGGGATTACACGACATCTGGCCTATGGTCTCGAGGTTCTGGGTCAGCAGGAGAGTCCTGGCACCACGGCGAGCCGCCAGGGTTGCGGCTTCAGCCCCGGCGTGACCACCGCCGATCACTATGACATCGTATCGTTCCATTTCACGAATCTAGCACCGAGGGTACTTCGAGAGTTAACAGGGCGAGAAAAACCGCCGGCCTGAACTGCAGACCGGCGGATCGCTGCTGGTAACTACGAGAGGATTGCCAGCCTTAAAGGTGTATATCGACCAGCCTCGTGATGCCGGCGACCTGGTCAGCTGGGATCACCAGCTGCTTGTGGGTCGCATTGATGCCGAACCTGGCGCTCCTTTGGATGTACTCGTCCTTCGAGCCCACTCCGCTCGAGCTATCATGCACTCCCACATTCAGCATGTGAACGCCTTTGTCATCCTCGCTATCGTAGCGCCCCACGTATGTGATCGGTCCTTTGGTCTCCACGATCACCGTTATCCCGTGCAGCTCGGCATGGCCCGGGTGGAACACGTGACCTGACATCTACTCGACCGCTGCGCCGAAGAAACGGTCGAACGCGGAGGTCAGGTCTGTTGCTACCGCCTGGGGCGAGCGGCCTTCAATTTGATGTCGATGAACGAAGTGAACGACCTCGCCGTCTCGCAACAATGCGATCGAGGGGCTGCTTGGCTGGTAGTCGCCGAAGTACTGGCGAGCCCGAGCAACCGCCTCCAGGTCCTGACCGGCGAAGACAGTAACCACCTGCTGGGGTACAACGCTGTGCCTGAGCGCCATGGCCAGAGCCGGCCGGGCGTTGCCCGCGGCACAGCCACAGACTGAATTCACAAACACCAGCATGGAACCCTTCTGGTCGCCGATCGCGGCATCCACCTCGGCAGCACTGGTGAGCTCCCTGGCGCCCATGTGGGTCATCTCAGCCCTCATCGGGGCGACAAGTGCGGGATTATAAGGCATCTGTTCGCTTTCCCTTTATATGACAGTCGTTATGGTGGCAGCCTCTATCATCGATCGCGACTCACGTTCTATTCCGTTGAGACCACAGCGCCCGGTTGTTCCAGCGCCGCCTTCAACGCGTGCCATGAAAGACTGGCGCATTTCACTCTAACAGGAAACGCAGACAGACCGGAAAACACTGCCAGCTTACCGAGCGACTCGACCTGGTCCTGCCCCAAAGATCCCGTGACGAGACTGCGGAACCGTTCGAAGAGGGCTTCCGCCTCGGCACGGGTCTTACCCTTGACCGCGCTCGTCATCAGCGAGGCGGACGCCTTGGATATCGCGCAACCTGATCCATCGAATGCGACATCCCGGATCACTTCGTCCTCCATCCTGAGCCAAACAGTGAGCTGATCTCCGCACAAAGGATTATTCCCCACAGCACGGCGGTTCGCGTTCTCCATGCGACGAAAGTTCTGCGGGGCCCTGTTATGGTCGAGAATGAGCTCCTGATACAGTCCGCTAAGAGTTGCCATTAAGCAAACATCTTCTTGACAGTAAGAAGACCGTCGGCGAGGGCGTCCACCTCTGCACGGGTATTATAGAAAGCAAACGAGGCCCTGGCGGTTGCGGGGACCCCGAATCGCTCCATGACTGGCTGAGCGCAGTGATGGCCCGCCCGGATGGCTATGCCCTGGTCGTCCAGAATGGTCCCGATGTCGTGCGGATGCACCCCGTCCATCACGAATCCGAGAACGCTCGCCTTCTCCTTAGCCGTACCAATCAGCCGCACGCCCTCGATTTCACGCAGCCGCTCTGTGGCATACGAGAGGAGCTGAAGCTCCCAGGCAGCGATCTTGGCCATGCCGATCCTGGCGACATACTCCAGGGCAGCGCCCAGGCCAACTACCTGGGCAATCATGGGGGTACCGGCCTCGAACTTGGATGGCAGCGGGGCCCATGTCGATCGCTGTAGCGTAACGGTCGCGATCATGTCACCACCACCCTTATACGGAGGCATCTTCTCGAGTAAGTCCGCACGGCCGTACAGCACCCCAACGCCAGTGGGTCCGAGCAGCTTGTGTCCCGAGAACACGAAGAAGTCGCAGCCGAGATCCTGCACGTCCACCGAGAGATGAGGCGCAGCCTGAGCTCCGTCCACCAGCACGGGGATGCCCCGAGCGTGCGCCAGCGCGACCAGTTTCTTGATCGGATTGATGGTCCCCAACGCATTGGAGACGTGAACTACAGCTACCAGACGTGTACGATCGCCCAACAGCCGCTCGTACGCCTCGATATCCAGCTCTCCATCATCACTGATCGGCGCCGCTCGCAGCACCGCACCCGTTTCCTCGCAGAGGAGCTGCCAGGGAACGATGTTGGAGTGATGTTCCATTGCTGTGATCACGATGTCGTCACCGAGCCTCAGGTGGGTACGGCCGAAGCTCTGAGCTACCAGGTTGATCCCGTCTGTGGTGCCGCTGGTGAAGATGATTTCCCGGCTGGCCGAAGCATTGAGGAAGCGAGCCACCTGTTCACGCACCCTGTCATACGCCTCGGTGGCCTGCTCACTCAAATAATGAACACCTCGGTGTATGTTGGCATTCTCAGCGGTGTAGAATCGGGTGATTGCGTCGATAACGGCCTGAGGCTTCTGGCTGGTAGCGGCATTATCGAGATAGACGAGTGGCCATCCGCGAATCGTCTGCTTGAGAATCGGGAAATCATCCCGGATCCGCTCGACGTCAAATGGGGCAGCGGGGCGGAGGGGAAGAGGGGCGGCCATAACACTTGAAGCGATCCTCTCGGCTACAGCTGCCTTGGTGTCCCGCTGCCCCGCTGCTCCACTCACAGTGCACCCAGGCGGTTGCGTACCAGACGCTCGAGCTCGTCGCGCACAGGCTCCAGCACCACCTCCGAGGTAACCTCGGCAGCGAACGCGTAGGTCAAGAGGAGCTGCGCGGTGTGAGCCGGCACGCCGCGGCTGCGCGCGTAGAAAAGCGCGATGTCGTCCAGGCGTCCAACAGTTGCCCCGTGGGTGCACTTGACGTCATCAGCAAAAATCTCCAGCTGCGGTTTCGTGTTCACCTTGGCAGCGTCGCTGAGCAGCAGGTTACGATTGGTCTGCTTCGCGTCCGTCTTCTGCGCTTCAGGCTTGACGAACACCTTGCCATTGAACACCGCACGCGAGCGGCCGTCGAGGACTCCCTTATAAACCTCCCAGCTTCGGCAGTTCGGCTGGTCGTGATGAATGGCGGTATGGTTGTCCACGACCTGGTCGCCTCGGGTCAGGTACAGGCCGTACATGAGGGTCTCGACGTTCTCTCCGTTGAGCCGGGCAGTGAGGTTGTGCCGAGCCAGAGCACCGCCCATGGCCAGGGAGAAAGAGCGATAGTGACTGTCCTGGGCTTGCTCCACATGGGTGAGTCCGACGTGGTACGCCCGTTCGCTCTCGCGCTGAATGCGGGTATGCTCGATCCAGGAATTGGCGCCGGCAACCACCTCGGTCACCGCATTAGTCCAGTAACTGACGCCTTCACCGAGTGTCACATAGCTTTCGACAATCGACGCCCGGGCACCTGCCCCTACGACAATGAGATTGCGGGGGTGAGTAACTGTGCCGCCCGCTTCGGCGGTGGAGACGAAGACGAGATGAACCGGGCTAGCGAGGTCGATGTTCGCCGGCACGTGCACCAGCCCACCGTCGCGCATGAAGGCGGTGCTGAGCGCGGTAAAGGCGCTGCCGTGGATGGGAGCGTGGCGACCCAGGTGCTTCTCGAGCACGCCATTGGCCCTAGCGGTTTCGAACAGACTGCCGACCCGCACACCCTGCCCGAGAGCAGCACCGGAGCTGAGCGTCTCGTTGTACACGCCGTCCACGAATACCAGTGTCGTCCACTCCGGGTGACCGAAGATGAAGGGCGCCAGCTGGTCACGCGTGATACCACGATCCGAGCCGTTCGGCTGGCGCCACGTAC
>DATFFX010000311.1:0-5906 GCA_035249825.1 Gemmatimonadales bacterium
GCCCCGCCGGACGACGAGGCCGGCTTTCTGTCCCTTCTTGATGCTGCGCTGAGTGCTACTGGCATGCAGCTGCTGCCACACGGAAGACTCTCCGCCGCCGGTATCGATCTCGTAGGTGGCATAGCGCGAGGAGCGCTGGAAGCCGGCGGCCGGTGGGTACTCACCTCTGGACTTGAGCTCTATCCGGGGGACGCGGCGCTCACGGGCGCGCTCCAACACGGCCGCGGCCAGTGCTGAAGCGCTGGTGGCGTTGTTCGCGAGAGGACCAGCTGCGTAGCTGAACGGCAAGCTCACGAACCGCCGCGGCCCCAGCAGCGGCGGGATCTCCGCCACCGCCAACAGCCCGCGAAGCTCACCGTTCTCCCGTGCCGAGTAGCAGTCCAGCGTCAGCCGGTACATATCGGCCAGACATGAAGCCCATTCGGGATGATGGTAGAAGGTGCCATGGGCAACGGCAAATGCCCTCCAATCTTCCGGAGGCTCAGCGCTGCGGCTGATGGTCAGCGACGGCATCGTAGATCTCGAGAAAGCGTGCTATCGCCGAATCGGGAGAATACGTGCGCAACGCATGCTCCCTCCCCTGAGCACTCAGGCGATCCCGGAGAGGAATATCGGTGAGCAGACGCTGCAACTGGGCGGCGAGGTCCTTTGGATCGCCATCTTTGGCGATCAGGCCGGTTTGCTCGTGGATGACCACCTCGGGAATTCCACCAGCAGCGGTTCCCACGACGGCAGAGCCTGCCACCAGTGCCTCAACGAGAGTCAAGCCAAGGCCCTCTGCGCGTCCACGGCTGGGCAGGACCGTGACCACACTCGCGCCGTATTCGGCGGCCATCCGACTCTGGGGAACGAAGGGTGCCCAGACCACCCGATCCATTACCCCGAGCTGGCGAGCCAGTGCCTGGAGATGCGGCCGCTCGGGGCCCTCGCCCAGAATCTTAAGCTCGCACGGCACACCACTGCGGTTGAGCTCGGCTATCGCTCTGAGCAGTACATCCACTCCCTTGCTCGCTACCAGATTGCCGGCATAGAGAATCCGAGGCGGGACGTGCTTCGGCACCAGTCTGCCCGCACTGAACGTGGCGACATCCACCGGCATCGGCGTTACCTGGATTTCCGCAGCCAGAGCCGGCAGGAGGCGCCTGATGTCGTCCGCCAGAAACCTGGAAACGGCAGTAATCCGGGCTGCTTTCCGGAAGACCGGAAGCGCCACCCTTCGAATCACGGATCCACGCTCGAGAAGCCGAACGTCCGATCCGTGACAGGTCATCAAGTATGGAGTGGCCCCGAAGCTGACGAACCACCCCGACGGTAGCCACCAGTGCGCATGAATGACATCGGGTCTGAATCGAGCCGCGGCACCACGCACCGCACGAGCGAAGGCAAGCAGGAAGGCGGGAAAGGCCAGTGCAGCCAGCGGAGAACGCAAGGTTCGCTGGTGCAGGTTACCCGTGTAGGCTACGCGCTCGAGAAGATCGGGACCATAACGAAACCGGTAGAGCCGCAGGTTCTCCTCGTGCTGGTGCAGCGTCGTGCCCGGGGCGTGCGGTGCTATGACCTCGACGTCGTGTCCCCGAGCCGCGGCCCCCCGCGCCAGACGGGCGACGAAGGCTCCGGCCGGGTCGCCTGTGAATCGGGGATAGTTATGAGTGACCGTCAGGATCCTCAGGCGCCTATCCGGCGAGGGCATTCCGATACCATCCCTCGCAAAGTTCCGCAACATGATCGGGGGCAAGTCTCGCTCGCCAGGATTCACCGACCAAACGCCCCATGGCGAATCGATCCGGATCTGCCTGAAGCTCCAGGACACTCCTTGCCAACGCCTCGGGCGAAGGGAGCGTCAGCCGGCCGGGACCCGATTCCGGCACGATATCCACCGCGGCCCCGCTGTCCCAGCTGGCTACGATCGGTACGCCACACGCCAGAGCCTCGATCGCCGCGAGCGCTGCGCCCTCGCCCCGGGCGGTGAAGAGCATGACATCAGCTCGCTCGAGATAGGAGCGTGCCTCCACCGGCGACTTGGCTCCGACGAATCGCACCTGGGGTGAGATCCCCAACCGGGCAGCACGTTGCTCCAGTGCTGCGCGTTCGGGTCCGTCACCCACGATAGTGAGGCGGAATACGTGGCCCAGGGAGCCGAGCACGGCCAGCGTTTCCAGCGCCAGGTCCACCCGCCTGGATGGAACCAGGCGCGAGATGACCACGGCACCGCCGCCGCCGCGAGTCCAGGGATACCCGCGAGTGTCGGCCGGCATCGGGTGAACGTACTGGGTATCCACGAACCGGCCGGCAGCGGCCTGAACCCAGTTTCCAGCTTCCCGCGATACCGCGGTGATAGTGGAGGCGCGCTGAAGCAGTGGCCGTGCCACGGACCGGGCGACCCGCGAACGCCGCAACAGGGCTGCATCAGTGCCGTAGACGGTCACTACCAGGGGGACACCGGTGGGAGCGGCCAGGCCGGCGGGCAGCCACCAGTGGGCGTGCAGAACGTCCGCACCGGCCGCAATCTCCTGGCGCGCGGCTGCCTTCATCGCGCGGCGCAGCCGTCGCAGACCCAGCCATCCCATGGGGGTTTTCAGTGCGGAGGCGACCCTGTCGTTGCTGGAAGCCATCTCACGAATGGACCGGGGAACATGCACTTGCACGACCGGTACTCCGTCGACCCGGATTTCGCCGCTCTGATTGCCTGGAGTGATTACCCGAACGGAGACACCCCGCCGTATCAGAGCGCGGGCCAGCGTGCTGAGTGGGGCGCTAGGAAGGTCGCCGGGCTTGCCGAGGTAATTGTGGGTCAGGAGTACGACCCGCACGAGGGTCAATCCCGGACGTCGGGCTTCTCGAGCCGCGCGAGACCACGGGCGATCTCGCGGGTCTCCTCGCGCATGCCGGCGATGATCTCGCCGAGGAAGCCGAAACCGAAAAGGACGATGCCGCTGATGATCATCATCTCGACCAGGTTGAGCAGCGGCCTGAGGCCGATACCGTAGACGAAGCGAAGCACCAGCGCCGCAATGCCGGCGAGAAAGCCGATCACGAAGAGAATCGCGCCGCCGACGCCGAAGAAGAGCATCGGCTTCCGGCCAAAGCGCAACTGAAACCAGACCGAGATCAGATCGAACAACCCCACCGGGATTCGTTTCCAGTTGAACTTGGAGATTCCGGCCCGTCGAGGGTACAACGGCACCGGGAGCGACGTGAGCCGGTAGCCGTCGGCAGCGGCGATGACCACCATGTAGCGATGCCAGTCGGGGCGCAGCGGCACGCCGAGCATGACTTCGCGGCGGTACGCCTTCACGGAATTCAGGTCGGTTACCCGGACACCGAAGAGCCAGCGGCAGAGGGCGTTGTAGACGTTGGAGACAAAAGCCTTCTTGTACCTGCCCTGCTTCGTTCCAGTGACGATATCGGCGCGCCCCTCGAGGATGGGCGTCACCAGCCCGGGAATGTCCTCCGGCAGGTACTGAAGATCAGCCGGATAGAAGACGAACACGTCACCCCGGGCGACATCACCCGCGGATCGCAGGCTATCGGCGATCCCCCGCTGCCTGCGGTGGTTGACCACCCGCAGAAACGGATACTGGCGCTCCAGGTCGCGCAGCACCTGGTCGCTGCTGTCACGGGAGCCATCGTTGACGACGATCACCTCGAAGGAGAATCCGGCGGGCGGAAGTGACTGTGCGCAGCGCTGCACAAACTCGGGGAGGTTTGCTGCCTCGTCCTTCGCCGGGACGAGCACGCTCACATCCAGCGTCTCGACCGGAGCGATGGTCATACGCGCTTCCGCATCCGTGCCGGAAGGATCCCCAGCTGGTCGCGGTACTTCGCGACCGTGCGGCGGGCGATCTGGATTCCCTGCTCCTGAAAGAGATGGACGATCTGCTGATCGGTGAGCGGCTTGGCGCTGTTCTCCTCGCCCACCATCTTCTCCAGCTTGGCGCGGATGGAGCGGGCGCTTGCGTCCTCGCCTGAGGCGGTGGAGAGGGCGCTGGAGAAGAAGAACTTGAGCGGGAGCACGCCGCGGGGGGTCTGCACGTACTTCTCGTTGGTTACCCGGCTCACGGTGGACTCATGCATGTTGATGACTTCGGCCACCTCGCGAAGCGTCAGGGGCTTGAGGTACTCGATGCCCTTCTCGAAGAAGTCACGCTGCCGGTCCACGATGAAATTCATGACCTTGAGCATGGTCTGGCGGCGCTGCTCGATGGCCTGGATCATCCAGTTGGCGCTGTTCATCTTCGAGGCAATGAACTCGCGATTCTCCGGAGTCATCTTTTTCTTGTCCCGGGCGATCTCCTGATACGAGCGGCTCAACCGCAGCCGGGGCATGCCGGTGTCGTTCAGGAACACCTGATAGCGGCCGCCGATCTTCTCCACGATCAGATCGGGGATGATGTAGCCATCGCTTTGCTGCGAGTACTTGAGACCAGGCTTGGGATCCAGCCGGGAAAGCTGATCGGCTGCGGTCTGCACCGCCCCGGGCTCGACGCCGAAACGCTTGGCGAGATCATTCCACCGGTGGGCGATGAGGTCGGGAAACGCTTCTGACACGAGCCGGTAGGTCAGCGACGAAGTATCCGCGAGCTCCACCAGCTGGATGAGCAGGCATTCCCGGAGATCCCGCGCGCCGGTCCCGGAGGGATCCAATCGCTGGATGACGGTCAGCATCTCCTCCGCTTCCTGGAGGGTGTAGAAGGGCGGAGAGGAGGCGGAGGATGAGGCGGCGGTAGAAGCTGAGGCGGTAGATACTGCGGCGGAAGAGGCGGTACGCACGTCCGGGTCTTGCGGCCTTTCCGCCTCTGCATCGTCCGCCGCTTCACCGACCGCCGCTTCATCATCCGCCTCTGCACCTTCCGCGTCCTGATCGTCCGCCCTCACATGTCCCGACAGCAGGAGGTTCACCGAGTTGACGATGTCCTCCAGTGAAGCCGCGAGGTAGCCCTCCTCGTTGATGTTACCAAGGAACTCCTCCGCCAGGAGCAGCTGGCGGGGGCTGAGGGTGAGCATCTGAAGCTGCTCCCGCAAATGATCGATCAGGTTCCGCGACTCGACGGTTACCGGCTCGGTATACTCGAGCTGCTCGTATTGCTCCCGGGTGCCGCCCACCTCGAATCCGTTGAGGAGAATTTCCTCCCAGTCCACCTCATCCTGCTTGTCCTTCTGCTCCTTCTCCTTTTCGGCAGTGGCTTGCTCGGGAGTCTCCTCCTCGGGCTCCAGCAGCTCCAGGAACGGATTGGCCAGCAGCTCCTGCTTCAGGTGTTGCTGGAGATCCATCATCGGCATGTACAGCATGTCCATGGCCTGGTAGAGCCGTGGATTGACCCGCAACTCCTGGCGCAGGCTGGTATGCTGCGACAAGCCGGTTCTCATGCTGCGGCCTCGAGCCGGGCGCGAAGACGCGCCGTGAGTGTTGGACCCAGGTAGAGCTGGGCGACCCGGTCATCATAGACCAGGTCACGAACGGTACCGGCAGCCTGCACTTTTCCTTCGAACATGATGTAGGCCCGATCTACGATGTCGAGGGTTTGCTCCACATTGTGGTCCGTGATCAGCACGCCGATGCCGCGATGTCTCAGGCCGGCGACGATGGTCTGGATATCGTGCACGGCAATGGGATCCACGCCGGCGAACGGCTCATCCAGCAACATGAACTTGGGGTCGGTGACCAGCGCCCGGGTAATCTCGAGGCGGCGGCGCTCGCCGCCGCTCAGGGTATACGCCTTGCTCTTGCGCAAATGCTTGATCGAGAGCTCATCCAGCATCCGGTCGAGCCGAGAGTAGCGCTCGTCCCGGCTCAACCCGCGTGTTTCCAGGATGGCTAGAATGTTCTCCTCAACGGTCATCTTGCGAAAGACCGAGGGCTCCTGTGCCAGGTAACCAATCCCGTGGCGGGCTCGCTGGTACATTGG
>DATFFX010000312.1:0-8577 GCA_035249825.1 Gemmatimonadales bacterium
AGGTAACCGCCGTATCCGCGGTGCCGATCAGTGATCATGCGAGCCCCCCAATGGCGCGCCTCGGTCGCCTCGATTTGCAGCCCTCCCAGGCCGGTGCTCTCGCCCCAGGCGAGCTCCTCCACTCGGTGGAAGCGTTTGACCAGATCGCTATTGCCCGATTGCACTACAATTGTGGTCCCGCCCTTGAGCCATCGAAGCGTCCCCAGGTCGGTATGGTCCATGTGCGCATGGGAGAGCAGGACCAGGTCGAGCGAGGGTAGCTCGCGGGGATGGAGCGCCGGCTGGACCAGGCGCCGGGGGCCAAGCTTGGCGAATCCGCGGCCGATCCCGATGCGGGTCTCCAATGCCGGGTCGGTAAGCACCATGGTACCGTGGAAATTGATCAACACCGTCGCGTGTCCCAGCCAGGACAGCGTCAGGGAGTCATCGGGCCAGGATGCAGGATCCGGGCGATGCGGCGCCGGCAACATCTCCGGCATCGGTCTCGAACGTCGATCCTCCAACGTCCTGCGGACATATGACCGGGCGAACCGCAGGTGGTTCTCGAACGGAATCAATGGCATTACTCTGTCTCTCCAGATCTGCTCTTAATGTCGATGCCCCAGATCGACGCCTGCACAGCGTCAAAGATAAACGGCCCATGAGAGTCGTCCTGCAGCGGGTCTCGAAAGCCTCCGTAGCCATCGATGGACAGATCGTCGGCGCGATCGGGCAGGGCTTCTGTCTGCTGGTCGGCTTCACCAACGGTGATACCATGGCACAGGTAGATTGGATGGCCGAGAAGGTGGCCGGTCTTCGGCTGTTCGCCGACGCGGGCGGGAAGATGAATCTGGGATTGCACGAAGTCGGGGGAGCGCTTCTTGTCGTATCCCAGTTTACCCTCTACGGCGATGTTGCCAGAGGCCGGCGTCCCTCCTTCATAGAGGCGGCGCGTCCTGAAGTGGCCATTCCACTGTACCAGTATTTCCTCACCGCGTTGCAGGGGCAGGGGCTCGCCGTGGCTTCGGGGAAGTTCGGCGCGGAGATGCAGGTCGAGATTCACAACGATGGGCCCGTCACACTCATTCTGGATCGCGCTCCATGACAGCCGCAACGCTCACTCTCGCCTCTGCATCGCCACGTCGCCGGCAGCTTCTGGAGATGCTGGGAATTCCGCTGCGAGTGGTGCCATCCAACGTTGCGGAAGTGCGGCGGTCATTGGAGACACCGATGGACTATGTGGAGCGTCTGGCACGCGAAAAGGCCATGAGCGTCGCCGGGAACCTCGTGCTCGGCGCTGATACCACCGTGGTGGTTCGGGACGCGGTTCTGGAGAAGCCCAACGATTCTGCTGACGCGCTCCAGATGCTCCGGCGGCTCCAGGGCCGCACTCACCAGGTGGTGACTTCGGTAGCCCTGGTCGCCCAGGAGATGGTACACCAGGCCACGGATGTCACCAACGTGACGTTCCGCCGGCTGGATGACGCATTCCTCGAGGCCTACGTCGCCACCGGTGAGCCGATGGACAAGGCCGGCGCCTACGGTATTCAGGGGTATGGGGCCGCCCTCGTCGAGCGTATCGAAGGAGATTTCTTCAGCGTGATGGGGTTGCCGGTGAGGCTGGTGCTGCATCTGCTGCAGGAAGCGGGTGAGGAATACCGGTTCGGAAAGTAGCTGTTAGCTCCCCATCCGCTTCACCCGGTACACTTGCACTGACCGGGTTCGACCTCTGAGGGCCATCTCGGGCAGGTACTCGTACTCGACAGGCTCCTTGACCACCTGGCACAGGGCTTCGCTTACCAGAATTTCCCCCGCCCCCGCCTCGGAACAGAGCCGGTTCGCTACGTTCACCGCATCCCCAATGACGGTGTATTCCAATCTCCGGTGACTGCCGATGTTCCCGGCAAAGACCTCTCCGTAATTGATTCCGATACCGACGCCGATCTCCGGCCGTCCCGCGCTGACCCAGCGCTCATTGAGCCTCCGAATGCCGTGCTGCATCGCCACCGCGGCCCTCATGGCTCGATCGGGGTCTCCCGGCTGAGCGATGGGCGCACCCCAGAGCGCCATGACCGAGTCGCCAACGAACTTGTCGAGCGTGCCGCCATGCTCGAAGATGATCTCCACCATCTCGCTGAAATACTCGGTCAGTAGCTGAGCGATGGCATCGGGCCGCATCGACTCCGCCATCGAGGTAAATCCGCGAATGTCGCTGAACAGGATGGTGATCGGCCGGCGGTCCCCGCCGAGAGGAACCACCGTGTCCTGCTGGGCGATCTCGGCCGCAATATTGGGTGCGAAGTATCGCTCGAAGTTCGACCGTACCAGCGCCTCGCGTCTGACTTGCTCGGCATAGGAGCTGTTGCGGACCCCGATCGCCACCAGCCCGCTGAAGGCGACGAGAAACTGGAGGTCTTCGTCACTGAACGAGTTTACCGCTGTCACGCTGTCCACGTAGAGCAGGCCGAGCACCCGGTCTCCTGCGGCCATCAGGGGAGAGCACATGGCGCTACGCACGCTCTGCCTGACGATCGAATGTCCCTTGAATCGGCTGTCTGCGGCGGTGTTATCCGATACCACCGCCACGCGCTCCTTAACGACCTTGTCTGTGATCGACCGGGGGACCTGCTGCACCTGCATTTCCCCGGTTCGGCTTCTCGACATTGTGGGTACCAGTTCACCGGTGGTCTCGTTCCGAAGCACAATGGTGACCCGGTCGACGTTCATCACCTCGAACATCATGTCTACGACGTTCCGCAGCAGCTTGTCGAGATCGAACTCGCCGGAAAGCTTCTGGGCGATATCCAGCAGAAGGGAGAGCTTCTTGGCCTGTCGCTCCTCGGCGGAAGCTGCGGCAACGCGGAGCTGCCCGAATCCGGAGGGTCGGTCTCGGCTGGTGATGCCAGGAGGTCCGCCTCCGCTCACCATGAGCTGCCGGATGATGGTGTCACCGGGGGTGGGCTGCCCTGGCAGGGGGACGGCTGGGCTGGAGCGGTTGGGCCCGCTCTCGTGATCCTTGAGCTGAAACAGGACCTTGCCGAAGGTGATCGAATCGTTGGGATTCAACCGGCCAGCGGTCACCCGTGCGCCATTGATGCAGGTGCCGTTGGAGCTGCCCAGGTCCTTGACGCCAACCCCATTCGCCCCCACGGTAAGCTCGGCGTGCCGCCGGGAGATCGTCGGATCGTAGATGGCGATATCACTGCTGACACCCCGGCCCACGACGAGGCTGCGTCCCTGCGGCAGCTCGAACGTCTGGTCGCCGGAGAAACTCACGAGTCGATAGGGCATGGGGGAAAGATGAGGGGCAGCGCGGCAGCGGGGGAGGGGGCAGCGGAAAAGGATTCCCCGGGGGATGGCGAGTGAGTGCCGAGCAGAGTAACTGGAGCACGCCCGGATGGGGCTACTCGCTACGCTCGGGATGAGGAGTTTCTCTGCTCCGCCGCCCCGCCGCCCCGCCGCCCCGCCAGCGCCAACGCCAGCAACACGGCCCGCGCCTTCGCCTCGGTCTCCTGCCATTCGGCGTGGGGATCAGAGTCCGCCACTATACCCGCCCCTGCCTGGATCCAGGCGCGGCCACTCTTCATCACACAGGTACGGATGGCGATGGCGGTGTCGAGCGTACGGGCACCCCACCCCACATAGCCAACTGCACCGGCGTACGGGCCGCGGCGGACCGGCTCCAGTTCATCGATGATCTCCATGGCCCGGACCTTGGGCGCTCCCGAGACCGTGCCTGCAGGGAAGCAGGCAGCGAGAGCCGCGATAGCGTCGAGCTCGGGCCGCAGCCGTCCCCGCACTTCGCTGACCAGGTGCATGACGTGAGAGTAGCGTTCGATTGCCATGAATGCCGTGAGCCTTATCGACCCGAACTCCGCTACCCGGCCTACATCGTTGCGGCCCAGATCGACCAGCATCAGGTGCTCGGCTCGTTCCTTGGGGTCGGCGGCGAGCTGTTCAGCGAGGGCGCTGTCGTGTTCGGGACTGCTGCCCCGTGGACGGGTTCCGGCAATGGGCCTGAGGATGACCTCCGAATCCTCCACCCGTACCAGGATTTCCGGCGAGCTGCCAATGATGTGAATGTCATCGCAGTGCAGGTAATACAGGTACGGAGCGGGATTCAGGGCTCGGAGGTACCTATATGTCAGGAAGGGGTCCGGTGCGGGCAGATCCAGACGCCGCGAAAGCACCGTCTGAAATGTGTCACCCGCCGCGATGTATTCCTTGATGCGGCCGACATCGCCCTGGAAACGCAAATCTGTGTACGGACCGGAGGCGCTGGGAAGCGCCGGTAGTGGATCTATCTCGAGCGGCATGCTGGTTGTAGGGGTGGCCAGACGCTCCAGCCAGCACTCGATCCGGGTCTCGGCTGCCTCATAAAGCCGCCGCAGATCACTGGCGCTGGCCCCCGCTGGTACTTCGACCGTCGCAATCACCGTGGCCCGATTGAACAGGTTGTCCAATACCAGCAATGTGTCGGTGATCATCAGCAGCGCGTCGGGCAGATCCCGGTCGTCAGGGGGAGCATCAGGGAGTGACTCGATGGTGCGCACAATGTCGTACCCGAGATATCCCACCGCCCCGCCGGTGAATCTCGGAAGCCCTGCCACCTCGACCGGCGGGTGCTGGCGCATGGTACGGCCCAGATGCTCGAGCGGAGCTAAGTCGGTTTCAACCAGGGTCCATCCCGTATCCTGAGTCCAGCGATGGCACTCGCGGGCCTGGTAGCGGTAGACCTCCCTTGGAGCGGTTGCAAGAAATGTGTACCGCGCCCAGCGTTCACCGCCCTCGAGAGATTCGAGCAGAAATCCATAGCGGCCCTGATGCAACTTGGCGAACGCTGTTACCGGCGTATCACCATCGAGAACCACCTGGCGCGTGACCGGTACCATCCCGCCCTGGTGAGCCCGGTTGGCGAAGGTTTCGAAGCTCGACGTCATTGTGGCGCGGCCATGATGTAGCTGCCGGCCGACGGGAGGGTGGCACGAAGGTTATCAGCCGCCGGACGGCTGGATGGGAGGAGCTCGACCTGGTTGTTGGGGAGCACGCGCCCAACGGCGAGCTCTCGCTCGAAGCCGACGTCACTGCCGTAAACCTGGCGGGCACGGGCCGGGGCGGTAAAATAGCGACCGTACACGAAGGTCACTGCTGCCATACCGGGTCTCAGTGGCACACTGGTGGTGAAATCCAGTCCATACAGGCCCGGGCGGGGCTGAATCTCTACCTGCACAGTCTGTCCACTATCGCCGAATGCAGCCGCGTCGAAGGCAAGGCGAGCGAAGGCGATACTCTCCCCACTGTGATACAGGACGATGTTCCGCGGGCTCCCGGTCGTGAATGTCACCGAGGTATCCGGTGGCGAGGGCCCGGCTGTCTCCACCTGGAATACGTTTGCCAACGGCAATACTCGAGGCGCCACAGGATCCGGCTCGGTGTTCGGTGCCGAAGCCTGACGCCCGCCGCAGCCGAGGATAGTGACCAGGGAACAGATACCGAGCCAGGTTGCTCTGTTCAAAGAGTGCCGGGATATTGGCGAAGGCCTCGGGTAAGCCAAGACGTGAGAAGGCATTCACGAAAGTAAGAGGTAAGCGGTAAGAAGGCACTTCACGGTGCAGGTGACGAGTGAGCGTAAGGAGCAGGTTGTGACATTGAAGGGCTACAGAGCCTCGACTCTCGGGAGAGCGTTCGTTCTCGCCTGTCAGTTCTCACTTGTTGCCTCCCACTTCTCACCAGTGGCTGCCCAATGGAACTCACCTGAAGCTCTGGCGCTCGTTCGACGCGCCGTGGAGCGCAGATCGGCCGCGCAAGCCGACTCGACTCTCACGAGCTATCGAGCCAGAGCACATGGCTTCGTATTCTTCCTGGCCCAGGTGGGTCAGGGTTTCACGGAGCCGCCTCGTCTGGTGAAAGCTGATGAACTGGATGTCGAAGTGTATTGGCAGGCGCCTGGACGCAGCAAGCAGATCATTCTCGGCTGGCGCGACGGCACCTTCCTTCCCACCGACATCAGCTATCACCGTGATCACCTCGGCATCGTCACCGACAATTTCGGCAATCTCATCCGAATCGGCGAAGGGGATGAAGTGAGGGATGCCGTGCATCCGCTCTCTCCCGAAGGCCTGAACGCGTATAACTTTGCGCTGTCGGACTCGTTGGCCATGGTTACCGCGGAAGGCGAGATCATGGTCCACCAGCTGCAGGTCCGCCCCCGCACATTCAGCCGCCCCCTGGTGATCGGAATTCTGTACATCGATGTTGCGAGTGCCGAACTGGTCCGCTTTCGATTCAGCTTCACTCCAGCCGCGTATCTCGACCGGCAACTCGAGGACATCAGTGTCGTACTCGAGAGCTCACTCCACGAAGGCCGGTACTGGTTGCCGCGCCGCCAGGAAGTGGAGATCAGACGGCGAGTCACCTGGCTCGACTTCCCGGCGCGCGGGATCATCCGGGGCCGCTGGGAGATCAGCGACTATGAGCTGAACACCGCCATTCCGGCAGCCGTGTTCAGCGGGCCCGAGATCGGCGGGCTGCTTCAGCCGAGGAGATCTGACTCCTCCTGGACTGAGCCACTGCAGCAAGCCATCGCGGACGTTGCGCAACCGGTCAATCGGCAGGACATGGAAACGCTTCGGGCCGAACTGGACCGACTGGCCGGCTCGCGGGCACTCGGTGGCCTTCCCTCTCAGCGGCTCGCTGCCGGATCGTTGAGTGACCTCGTCAAGGTAAATCGGGTGCAGGGTCTGGCTCTCGGCTTCGGAGCGGCGCTCGGAGTCACGGGCACCCGAATCCGGCTGCGGCCTTCAATCGGGTATGGTACTTCGGACGACCGTCTCACAGCCTCGGTCACTGCTGGCTGGAGTACCGGCGCAACCGGCGTGAGCCTTGGCGCGTTCCGTCGGATTGCCGATCTCAGCGATCTGCCCGTCATTGCGCCAGTGCTCAACTCCCTGCTGTCACAGGAAGCCGGCAAGGACTACGGTGATTATGTGCTGCTGCACGGGGTCGACCTGGAACTGCGGCGGCGCCTCGGCGGACGCACTGCGGTTGCTCTCAACCTTGCCGTGGAGGAGAGCCGGTCAATCACCACGGAGGCATCTCCGGCAACAGGCACTTATCGGCCGAATCCCGCGCTGGGTTCAGGGCCCTATCGGGTCGCCCGGCTCGCCCTGGAGCGCTCGAGCGGCGGCATCGCCGTCAAGAGTGATCTCCAGGGTCGCCTGGCTGTGGAGGTGGGAGAGGGGTTCAGTGAGTATTTCAGGGGCACAGCGGCAGGACGATGGCTGACCGAGGTCGGCAACAGCGAGCTCTTGACCCGCGTCTACCTGGGTGCTGGGACCAGCGGGCTCCCGCCCCACCGCAGCTTCGTCATAGGCGGCCGCGGGACTCTGCCGGGAGAGCCGTTCCGGGCATATGGCGGCCGGTATATGGCGCTCGGTCACGTCGAGTGGCGCTTCGAAGTTCCGGTCCCGGCGCTGTCGTTGGGATCGTTCGCGTCCACCGGGCGGCGGATCGCCGTCGCGCCCTTTTTGGCGGGGGGTTATGCAGCCGAGCCGTTGGCCGGATTGCCCTGGAACAGCACCCGAGGTGTACGCCCGGTTGCCGGGGTGGCGCTGGAGCTGTTCATGCGCCTCTTCCGGGTTGAGGCAGGAATAGGGCTCCGGGACGGCGGAATCGGGGTCCTGGTCGATATCAATCGGGACTGGTGGGGTTTGCTGTAGTCTTCTTATCTTTCGGTCGGCCCCCCGGTCTGTCCGTTCTCTCGCCATACCAAGAGCTGTCATGCAGTTCACTGATGAATGGCTGGTGCCGTCAATAGAGACTCTCCTGTCCGAGCAGGCGGTGCAAACGCTGCGGCAGGAGCCCGGAGCGGCCGTGTCCCTCTGGGAAATGCTGGTTCAGCGAAAGCAGGCGAGCGACGAGGAAATCCTTGGCGCCATTGCTGCGCGGTTTCGCTTCCAGGTCGCCGATCTCGGCAAAATCGATGTCAAAGTCATCTCGGCGGTGCCCGAACAATTGGCTCGCCGGTTTAACGTGGTTCCTGTCCGCCAGACCGACTCCTACCTCGAGGTAGCCACCGCGAATCCGTTTGACATCGATGCGGAGAAGATGCTCGCCTTCGCCACGGGTCGTGAAGTGCGGATGCTATTGGGCTCGCCATCCAGGATCCGCGAGAAGCTGGACGAGCTCTATCGCGAGACCGATACCGTCGTGTCCCGGCTGCTCGAGGGCATCGGCGGCGACTTCGAGGTGGAGCAGATCAAGGAGGAAGAGGACAGCGTCGCGAGCGAGGAACAGGCCAGTCAGCGGCCCATCCTCAAGCTCGTTGACATGATGATCGCCGATGGTGTAGCGAATCGGGCGAGTGACATACACGTCGAGCCGATCGAAGGTGGCGTGGTAGTGCGCTACCGGATAGACGGTGTGCTGCGTCAGGCCATGAAGATCCCCCGCAGCGCGGGCATTCCGCTCGTCTCCCGGGTCAAGATCATGTCCGGACTCGATATCGCCGACCGTCTCCGGCCTCAGGATGGACGCGCCCGGGTCTCGGTCAACGGCGAAGCCATCGACCTGCGGGTCTCGACCCTGCCCGCCTCATTG
>DATFFX010000313.1:0-4532 GCA_035249825.1 Gemmatimonadales bacterium
CTGACATAATAAGTTGGCTCTCCGGAAGCCTGGGTGACGCCGAACTCGATGCGCGACTCGGCCTGCTTACTGGTGAACTTCCAGGCGTTCTCGAGCAGATTCTCCATGGCTATCCGCAAAAGTTGGCCGTCACCGGCCACGATGATGCCGGGTCTGACCCTGACTTCGACCGCTCGTGCCGGCTCGCTTTCCCGAAGCCGGGTAAGAATCAGGTTTGCAATCGCGCTGAGATCGACCTCCTGTTCCCGGAGATCCGCTCGGGTCACTCGGGAGAGATATAGCACATCGTCGATAAGCTCCGACATGTGCTGGCTGGCTTCTCGCACTCGCTCCAGATAGCGTCGTCCTGCGTCGTCGAGCCTCTCACCCTGGCTCTCCAGTACCGCACGGCTAAAGCTGTCGATCCGGCGGAGCGGTGCCCGAAGATCGTGCGAAACCGCGTAGCTGAAGCTCTCCAGCTCGCGGTTCTTGTGCTCCAGCTCGCGAACCAACTCGGCTCGCGTCTCTGCCAGCTCCAGCGCCGCCTGCTCGCTCTGGGCCAGCAGCTGCGTCTGACGCCGCAACAGCTCCGACTTCTTGGCCAACTCCACGAATACAGCCACCTTCGAGCGGACGAACTCCGGCACCACTGGCTTGATGAGGTAATCCACTGCTCCGACGGCATAGCCGCGGACCGCCTGCCTTTGGCTGTCGTCGGCTGCGGTCAGAAAGAGGATCGGAGTGTGGCGCGACTTGTCTCGTTGGCGGATCAGGCTGGCGGTCTCGAAGCCGTCCATCTCCGGCATCTTCACGTCCAGAAGGATGACGGCGCAGTCATGGGTCAGCAGCCACTTCAAAGCTTCACGTCCCGACTGGGCTCGAACGAGGTTCTGCCCCAGCCCCTGGAGCATCGCCTCCATGGCCAGGAGGTTCGCCGGCTGGTCGTCTACCAGCAGGATATTGACGCGGTCGTCGGCGGTCGGGCGGTCGGTCGGACTGTCGGTCGCACCCGTGAGATGGTCCGACGGCAATGGTCCATCCGGAACGGGTAGGCGGTCGGTCTGTGTCTCCGCCCGCCCGCCCGCCTGACCGCCCGCGCGCCCGCCTACCGGTACAGCCATACCCGCAGCAACGACAGCAATTGGTCCATCTCCACCGGTTTGGCGATGTAATCTGAAGCACCCGCCTCGATGCATTTCTCGCGATCGCCCTTCATGGCTTTGGCAGTCACCGCGATGATCGGCAAGCTCCGGAACTTGGTCATCTCGCGTATCGCTCGCATCGTTTCGTACCCGTCCATCTCCGGCATCATCACGTCCATCAGGACCACATCGATTTCGGGATTCTCCTGCAGGCGGGCTATCCCATCGCGTCCGCTCTCGGCGTAGATCACCTTCATCTCGCTGCGCTCGAGGAAGGTGGTGAGTGCGAAAATGTTTCGGACGTCATCGTCTACCACGAGTGCGGTACGGCCGACAAGGGTCGGATCTTTCCGATGGAGCTGCTCGAGCATGCGCCGCTTCGGTTCCGGCAGGCGGGCGGTCATCCGGTGCAGGAAGAGGGCTGTTTCGTCCAGCAGCCGCTCCGGTGATTGCGCATCCTTGATCACGACCGACTCGGCCATCCGGCGGAGTTCGGCTTCCTCTCGCCGGGTGAGCTGTTTCCCGGTGTACACGATCGTGGGCAATTTTCTCAATCCAATCTCCCCTTTCACCCGGGTGATCAGCTGGAAGCCAGTCATGTCCGGAAGTCCGAGGTCCAGCACCATGCAATCGAACGATTCTCGTTGCAGGGCCTCGAGCGCGTCCGCACCGGTCGTGACGGCTGTCGTCTCCACGTCACCGTCACCAATAAGCGCCGCGATGCTCCGCTGCTGGGCCTCGTCGTCCTCGACTACCAGCAGACGCTTGATCGGCCGGTCCACGAATTCATGGAGTGTCGTCAGCGCCTCGGACAGCGACTCACGAGTAGCCGGCTTGGTCAGGAAGTCGATTGCACCGAGCCGTAACCCTCGCTGCCAGTTCTCCTCCACCGAGATGATGTGCACCGGAATGTGCCGCGTGGCGGGATCGTGTTTGAGACGGTCCAGGATGGTCCACCCGTCCGCGTCCGGAAGCCTCAAATCGAGGGTGACCGCCATGGGCTGATACTCCCGGGCCAGCGCGAGCGCGCGATCGGCCGTGTGGGCGACCAAACCCTTGAAACCGCGTTCGCGAGCCAGATCCAAGAGGATCTGGGCGAAGTTGGGATCGTCCTCCGCGATGAGAAGTACCCGGTCTCCGTCATCGATCGACGCACGGTCGTCATTAACTGCCCGCTCGACCACAGGAGCCAATACCACTCTCGAGCTCGCTGTAGTGGTTGCTTTCGGCAGGTCTCCAATCAGAGGCGCGATGCCGCCGGAACCATCCTCATCCGCCGCGGCGATCTCTACCGGCTGCACCGGATAGATGAGCGGCAGATACAGGGTGAAGGTGCTTCCCTGCCCGGGAGTGCTCTCGATCCGGATCTCACCACCAAGCAGACGGGTGATCTGTCGGCTGATGGAGAGACCCAGGCCGGTACCGCCGTACTTCCGGCTGGTGGTACCGTCGCCCTGTTGGAAGGCCTCGAAAATGACCCCGTGCTTCTCCCGCGGAATACCGATGCCGCTGTCCGTTACCGAGAATGCGACGACGGTGTTCGCGGCGTTGAGCATCTCCTGCTCCGGGTTCCAACCCGCCGTCGTCACGCTGGCCCGCAGAGAGACACCTCCCCGCTCGGTGAACTTGAACGCATTGGAAAGCAGGTTCTTGAGTACCTGCTGCAGCCGCTTCGTGTCGGTCTGAATCGCCGGCGGCAGCGCCGGATCCAGATCTACCTCGAATTCGAGTCCCTTGAGATCCGCTACCTGGCGGAAAGTGCTCTCGACGAACTTGCGTACTTCGTGGAACGGCACGGTGGTGATGTCGACCGCCATAGTGCCGGATTCGATCTTGGACAGATCCAGGATGTCGTTGATCAGGTCGAGGAGGTCGGAGCCCGAGCTATGGATCGTCTGGGCAAAGCCGACCTGCTTCGACGTGAGGTTGCCGTCAGAGTTCTCGGTCAGGATCTGCGACAGGATCAGCAGGCTGTTCAGCGGAGTCCGGAGCTCGTGGGACATGTTGGCCAGGAACTCCGATTTGTACTTGGAGATCAACGCGAGCTGTTCGGCCTTCTCCTCCAGCGCGACCTTGGCCTGTTCCACCTCCTTGTTCTTTTGCTCCACCTCCGCCTTCTGGCTCGCGAGCAGCTGGGCCTTGTCCTCGAGCTCCAGATTGGTTTTTTGCAGCTCGTCCTGCTGGTTTCTGAGCAGATCCTCGGACTTCTGGAGGGACCGGGTCTGCTGCTCCAGCCGTTTGTTGGTCTCGGTGAGCGCCTCCTGCTGGGACTGGAGGCCTTCGGTGAGCGCCTGCGACTGTTTGAGCAGCTCCTCCGTGCGCATGTTCGCCGCGATGGTATTGAGCACGATGCCGATGCTTTCGGCCAGCTGCTCGAGGAACGTCAGCCGGATCTCGTCGAACTGGTCGAAGGTGGCGAGCTCCAGGACCGCCTTGACCTCGCCTTCAAAGAGCACCGGCAGCACCACGATGTTGCGCGGCGGTGCCTCGCCGAGACCGGAGCTGATCTGGATGTAATCGCCGGGCACCTGGGTAATGGACAGCATTCGCCGCTCGACGGCACACTGGCCGACGAGGCCCTCGCCAATCCGGAACTCACTGGAGACGGTTTTCCGATCCTTATACGCGTAGCTGGCCAGGAGCTTGAGGGTCGACTCTTCTCCCCCGGTGTCGAGCACGTAGAATACCCCGTGGTGGGCAGTGACCAGAGGAGCAAGATCGGACAGAATCAACTGTGACACCGCGGCCAGATCCCGCTGGCCCTGCAGCATCCGGCTGAATTTGGCCAGGTTGGTCTTGAGCCAGTCCTGTTCCATGTTCTTCCGGGTGGTGTCCCGGAGATTCCGGATCATCTCGTTGATGTTGTCCTTCAGCTCCGCCACCTCACCCTGGGCTTCCACTGCGATCGATCGCGTGAGGTCGCCCTTGGTCACCGCGGTGGCCACCTCTGCGATCGCGCGGACCTGCGTGGTGAGGTTGGCCGCCAGCTGATTGACGTTCCCGGTCAAGTCTCGCCAGATGCCGGCTGCTCCCGGGACCCGTGCCTGGCCGCCGAGCTTGCCGTCAATGCCGACCTCCCGTGCCACGTTGGTCACCTGATCGGCGAACGTCGCCAGGGTCTCGGTCATCCAGTTGATGGTATCGGCGAGGGTAGCGATCTCGCCCTTCACCTCGACCCGCAGCTGCTGCTTCAGGTCCCCATTGGCTACCGCGGTCACGACCTTGGCTATGCCGCGAACCTGGGCCGTGAGGTTGGCGGCCATCGAATTCACATTGTCGGTCAGATCCTTCCAGACGCCGGCGACACCGGTCACCTGTGCCTGCCCTCCCAACGTTCCTTCCGTACCGACCTCGCGGGCCACCCGGGTCACTTCCGAGGCAAACGAGTTGAGCTGGTCCACCATGGTGTTG
>DATFFX010000314.1:0-7636 GCA_035249825.1 Gemmatimonadales bacterium
CTGCACCTCCGGCAGCTCGAGCCGCCATAGAATGGCGGCCAGGCGGAGCCCCACGATCGTCGTCATGCCCACCAGGGCAGCTGGATCCCGGGAGATGCCCCACCGCACCAGGAGTACGTAACCGGCAGCCCCAATGATAGCTGTGGTAGCATACAGCCGGCCGGGCCGCATGACGAGAGGAATCTCCGCGGTCAGCACATCGCGAAACACGCCGCCGGCCACCCCGGTGCTGATACCCATGAGCACCGCGACGAGATCGGAGACTCCAGCCTGCTGTGCGATCTGGGCGCCCGCAATGGTGAAGAACGCCAGACCTAACGCGTCGGCCACGAGCAGCGCACGTCGGGTGGCAATCCAGAGACGGACATAGCCGAGCGTAACCGCGGTGGTAGCGAAGATGACCCACAGGTACGTCGTATCGGAGATCCAGAAAATGGGATGGCGGTCCAGCAGGATGTCCCTCAGCGTCCCACCCCCGATCGCGGTGACCACCGCGACCACAGCAACGCCAAGGGCGTCCAGGCGCTTGCGTCCGGCAGCCAGGACGCCGCTCACGGCGAAGACCCCGACACCGAGCAGCTCCAGCATGTAGCGCATCGGATGATTGCTCCTCGTAGGATGCTGCTCACATGTGCCTTCTCAGGGCACGATGTGAGCTCGGCTAGGTTCTCTTCGCCGCGGCAATGCCGGCAGCCCGGCCGGTCGCCCATGCCCAGAGAAAGTTGTACCCACCGATCGGCCCGAAGGCGTCCAGCACTTCGCCGCACAGGTAGAGGCCTGCATGACGCCGGCTCTGCATCGAGCGAGAGTCTATCTCTGCCAGGCTAACGCCGCCTCCGGTCACCTCTGCTTTCTTGTACCCTTCGTCCGCCGTCCACGGTAATTGGCCCCGCACCAGCGTCTCGATCAGCCGCAAACGCTCCTCTCGACCCATCTGTGCCAGCATCCGAGACGGCGGAACGCCGGCCAGATGTGCAAGCGAGTCCGCGAGGCGCTCGGGTATCTCGCGCCTGAGGGCGCCGGCGACGGTTCGAGTTCCTGCCGGCTTCAGAGCCACCTCCCATCCTGCTTCATCCAGGCTGGTCCATTGCACCGCCAGCCGGGCACTCGGGCTTCCCTCCAGGCGCGAACGGGCGACAACATGGGAGACATCCAGCACCGAGGGACCGCTGTAGCCTCTATGGGTGAATAGAAACCCGCCGGTGGCAATGGAGCTGCGCACGATGTCCCGCGCCACGATCGTGACGGGAAGAGAAATGCCGGCCAGCTCCCGGAATGGGGAATTCTCGGCGACAACAGGAGTAAGCGCAGGATAGGTCGGATGCAGGGTGTGTCCGAGCTGCCCCAGCATGGCAAGTCCACGGCCATCACTTCCGGTGTTCGGCACCGAGAGACCGCCGCTGGCAACGATCACCCGGTCCACGACGAAGGGTGCGCCATGTTCGTGCTCCACCGTCCACCCTCGTTGTGCGGGCGCCAAGCGCGTCACCAGCACCTCAGGGAGAAAGCGTGCTCCCCGCCGAGCCGCGAGCGCCAGCAGACCATCGCGTACATCGCGCGCGCGATTGGAAGACGGGAAGAGCTTGGCCGACTCCTCTTCTTCTACCAGCCGCAGTCCGAGCTCCCGCTCGAAGAACATGATCTGATCGGCGAGCGGCCATGACCGCAGGATCTTCCGAAGTGTGTTGGGGGATGAATCGGTAACGAACCGCCGCTCGTCAACGCGAGCCGGCAGGATATTGCAGCGTCCGCCACCACTGATGAGGATTTTCCGCCCGCCGTCGCGGGTACGCTCGAGCAACAGCGTTTCCGCACCAGCAGTGGCGGCGAAGATTGCCGCCATGATGCCGGCGGCTCCTGCTCCTACTACTGCTATCCGGGGCGAGTGTGTGGTCACTGGTGACGACTCAGCACAGCCTGGCCGTACTCGCGCCAGAGGGCGCAGGAGTCCCGCTCAGGCCGCAGCCGCCCTCGATGCTCGGGTCATCAATGCCTCTGCCAGTGACGCTGCGGCCTGGGGTGCGGCTGTCAGGAACAGGTCGGGCTCGATCAGCTCCAGCTCCATCAGCACGGGACCGTCTGCGGTGTCGACGACGTCGACTCGGGCGTAGATCCAGGCGTGGGCCAGCACACCGAGAACGAAATCCGCGAATCGTCTCAGCGCGGTCGGTGCGATGATCGGCTCCCAGCTTCCCCCGAAGTCAGCCTGCACCCTGTAGTCCCCAGCTGTGGGCCGCTTGCGTATTCCATGGCTGAAGCTGCCGTCGATGAATACCAACGATGTCTCGCCGCTGATTCGCACTTCTGGCACAAACGCCTGAAGCAGGCTGCCGGCGGTTTCGAGCGGCGGCCAGGCCGACTCCTCTATGGGGCTATGGGCTGATATCAGGTGAGTGCCGTACGCCGTCGCGGACACCCGCGGCTTGAGGACTGCGTATTCTGTGTTCCAGTGTCGAAGAATAGCCGCGCAATCAGGGCGTTCGCCGGCCTCCACCCAGCGCGTACGCGGAAGCGCGACGCCACCCTCGGCTAGCGAGCGCAGGTATGTCTTGTCGGCATTCCACAGCACGGTCTCGGGCGGATTCCACAGGATCGATCGCCCGGCGAAGCTCTCGATCCAGCTGCGGAAGTCGGGCCAGCGGCGGTGGTAATCCCAGGTCGAGCGGAGACAAACCGTGCCGGCAATTCCAGTGTCTATGGCATCCCAGGGTATCGCGGTCACCGTTGCGCCGCGCCGCCGCAGCTCAGTGGCCAGCAGCTCATCACCCGGAGTGAGCTCGGGTTTCCCGCGGCAGGTGGCGAGGACAATGTCCATGGCGCCCCGTCCGACTAGCGGAAGATGTCGAAGTTGCCCAGTAGCCACCACAACAGGATGAAGATCAGGATGGTGCTGATGCAGCCTCCGCCCAACTTCTTCGCGCCCCAGCCCGCGGCGAGGGCCCTCAGGAGCTTGCTCATTTGTGTCCTCGGGTTCAGTTGAACAGCAGCCGTGCTGCTTCGGTGTCACTGAGACAGCAATTCAGCCTCCCATTCAGGAATTGCGCAAGCCGCTACTGCTCAAACTGGGAGGCGGTCCGAGATGGGTGTGGGACGCGGCTTGGGAGTGCTTGCCGGTCTGGAGAGAGTCAAACAGGACTTTTCCAGCTCTTGCTATATCGTGAACCGCAGTGTCGAACGCCTCCTGATTGGCCCGCGAGGGAGCATTAAAGCCGCTGATCTTGCGCACGAACTGAAGCGCTGCATCGTGCAGCTCCTGTTCGCTCGGGGTGTGTTCGGGGTTTCGCAGCCGCTTGATGTTCCGGCACATGTGGGGGCCTTTCGTTGGTGGTAGCGTTCTTCCCCGTTAAATATGGCGGGTGCCGACGAAGATCTCACGTCCCGCTGAATCGAGTGAGCCGGCGGCGGATATGCGAGCCTCCTCGAGCCAGCTCAGCCATAGGTTCCGACTGTATAGGCCCTCCTCATGCCGGTCGTGCTCGACCGTGACGGCTCCGGTGCTGTCCCGAAGGAGGAAGGCATACTCGACCAGGTAAGTGTCGTCGGCAGGATCGGGATCCCACCTCCACTCCAGGTACCGGAGCCCGCGTCCGTCGGCCGCATCGTGTCCGCCATGGTCGGTGCCTGGTGTGAAGGTTTCCCGCACGTAATCCGGCAGAACGGCCATTGTCCCACCAATACGGCAATGCACCGCCGCGGTTTCCAGCGTGGCCCTGACCTCCGCCGGCAGGGTGGCATACATGATGGCGTCGTGGATCAGGACCGCATCGAACTGTCGCTGCAGCCGCAGCGATCGCATATCGCCCACGATATGCTCGCAGTCGGGATTGATCGCCTGGCTCACCGCCAACATGCCCGGGGAGCGGTCGGTCAGGGTCATTCGGAAGTGTGCCTTCAGATGGAATGCCAGGCTGCCTCCGCCTGAGCCCAGCTCGAGCACTGTTGTGTTTGCGGAGGTCGGACTCAGAAGCCGGGGAACCAGATCGAGAGCTTCGTCCTCGTACTCACTGGGAGGCGAAAGGAGGGGCCACCACCGTGCGAGGTCGTCGTACAGGCGAGGAAGCGAATCCGTGGTCAACCTCAGCGGTGAAAGTCACGTCGAAACACGCCGGTTGCCGCCAGGCCGGCAATCAGGCCGAGCTGGACCACGGCGTCCGCCAGATAGATTGCCGAGATCCGCGCACTCAGGCCGTACCACAGGTCAATGGCGGCGAATGCCAGTGCGCTGCCGACGGCGAGCACCAGGATCGCCGGTTCACGCACCCGGCCTCCGAGAGCGGCGACGCCGAGCGGCAGCCCGACAGCTGCCGCGAGGAGTCCCACCATGTGCACCAGCCAATCGTCGATCTTGGGCCCCGTCACCGCTTCGAAGCTCGGAAGGTGAATCAAGGGCCAGACGCCGGTTATGCAGTAGTAGGCGGCCTGTACGCCAACCAGTCTGCGGCGCCACCTGTCTCCAGCGGTTTCACCACTGGAGCGCTCGCTTGATCCTGGGCTCTCCAGATGCACTACAGGTATCCCGCCAGTGATGGATGATGAGCACGGAGGGCGGCGGCGGATGCCGGCTGGTCGGCAGCGAGCTCAAAATCGTCGAAGTCGAAACCAGGACCGACGGTACATCCGACCAGGGTGTAGCCACCGGTGGAACGGGCCGCCTGCCACCAGCCGGCAGGTACGGTCAACACCGGCCGATGCCGGCTGTCCAGAGGCCCAAGCCATCGCTCCCTGGCCATCAGGCAATCAGGCGAGGCGATCCACAGCTCGAGAGCAGCACCTTCGTAAAAGTGCCAGATCTCGTCCGACAGGACTCTGTGCCACCGGCTCGTGGCCCCGTTGCTCAGCAGGAAGTAAATGGAGCTGAGCGCCGCCCGCGATCCGCGTCCGTCCTCAGTACGGACAACGCTTTCCGAGCGATGGACCTCTCCGTAGAAACCACCCTCCGGATGCGGGATCAGGCCGAGCTCGGTGATGAGCTCAGTGCCGCGATCGCTCATCGCGCCACACGCCGCGGAGTGGCGGCTTCCGGCACGCCGTCAAAGAAATCTACGACGCCGGTCTCCAGAGAATATTCCGCGCCGACGACGAGCAGGCCTTCATCCTGAATCAAGCGCTCGAGCACCTCGGAGCCGTGCCGCAGGTGGCTCGCGGAGGCGCGGATGTTTGCACGGACCGCGCGCTTCACCAGAGTAGCACGATCGCCGGCAAGATCGTGCTCGAGCAGTCCCTCGACTGACGGTCTCACCCGATCGACGATCGAGCGCAGATTGCGGGATTGAGTGTCCGTGGGCCTTTGCAGCTCATTCAGTGTGGCCAGAATCACTCCGCATTCGGAGTGGCCCAGCACCACCACCAGCCTGGTGCCAAACTGCGCTGCGGCGAATTCGACGCTGCCGACCTGAGACGGAGCCACGATATTGCCGGCGACGCGGATGACGAACAGGTCTCCCAGTCCCTGATCGAACACGATTTCCGCAGGAACGCGGGAATCCGAGCATCCCAGGATGATCGCGAAGGGTTCCTGCTCCTTCTTGAGCTCAGCCGGCCTTGTCTGGGTGAGAAACGCGTCGGAGCCGCGCACCTGCGCGGTGAACCTGAGGTTTCCATCCTGCAGCCGGTGGAGTGCTTCATGCGCTGAGATCATGGGTGCGGTTTCTCCCTTGCTGATTGCCTGTCCCAATCTGTACCAGCGACACACCCGGGGGCAGGCCAGGCGCGTATCGAAAGGGCGAAATGTGAACGGCACGCACCTGGTATAATATCAGACCAATGAAGCTGCTACTTGTTCATGGGCTGTGGCGTACGCCACTCTCTTTCCTCATGCTGGTGCACCGGCTTCGGGGCTGCGGCTTCGATACGGACCTGTTCGGCTACGCCGCGGTCACGCAGCGGTACGAGGGAATCATGGCCCGTCTGCTCGATCGGCTGCATCGATTGGCCGCTGACGGTCCCTATGCGGTCATCGGGCACTCGCTCGGTGGCGTGCTGCTGCGCGACGCGCTTCCCCGCATCACCGGCCCACCTCCCCGGCACCTGGTGATGCTCGGAACTCCCAATCGCCCGCCTCGGCTCGCGCGCAAGCTCGCAGTGCATTCGGCCTACCGACGTCTCATGGGCGAATGCGGAGGCAACCTGGCGAGCCCTGAGTTCTTTGCCGGTTTGCCGGTGCCGGCGATTCCGTACACCATCGTTGCCGGCACCTCAGGATTTCGAGGACGCTGGAGCCCCTTCGGCGATGAGGCGAACGACGGAGTGGTGGCGGTCAGCGAGACCAGGGTCCGGGATGAGGACGAGGTCATCGTCCTGCCGGTGACCCACACCTTCATGATGAACAACGCCCGGGTCCAGGCGGTGATCCTGCAAGCACTCTCAGCGGGGCAGAAACCTCCCCGCCTCGATCGCTAGCCCATGCACACGGTGAGTAACATCGCACTCTCGGTAACAGCCTCGACTGCGTGTGGCACCTCGGGATCGAGCGCGATGGCCTCGCCGGCCCCAAGTCGGTGGTGGCTGGCCGCCGCCTCGACTTGTAGTTCGCCATCGAGACAGTGGATCACGACGTGGCCAGGGGCCTGATGCTGCGGCAACCGCCCGCCGGGCTCGAAGGTGAATAGCAGCAGGCGCAGAGGCCCACGATGAATGAGGCCGGCCTGCCGGTGCCCTCCCTTCGCGGGGTGTTGCTCCGCCCGGAGGGCGCGGGCAAGCTCCGGGAAGTCGAGAGATACGACGGGACCGGGAAGGCGGGTGCTCGGATGCGGCCGGAGCCGCTCGTCAGATGGGTTCATGCTGCTCCTCAGAGATTGGATGGCTCCGGCCGGTCGGCGCTACTGACGCATAGCTGAGTCGACCGCGTACCATACGAGCTGCCGGGCTATAAGGGTGCGGCGCGCTGGAGCCCGGGCCCAGAATGTGGATCACCTCGAACCCCTGCCAGCGAAGCACGTCAGCGATCAGTCCTCGATGGCAGCGCCACCACACTGCCTCCGCACACATGACTGCCGTCCGTAACGCCCAGCACAGGTTGAGCAGGGCCGCGAGACTCTCCGCGAACGGCTCGCTGTGCAGGTAGTCTGCGTAACCTCGAAATGACAGGTTGCGCCACCCCGTATTGACTGACTCCGGGTGGGGACGACGCCGTCCACCGAGATCCGGAAGCCAGAGATATTCAACTGCCCTGGATGCCAGGGTCCTGGCGAGTGCGGCGCTTTCGAAATGCGGCAACCGCCGAGAACCGGGATGGCGGCGCACATCCGCTACTGCCTGGATGTTGTGCTCAGCGAGCAAATCCAGGAACTCGGTTTGGCTGCGGGTGGAGTGTCCGATCGTCCATATGCGGGGGTTTACGGCGAGATCGCTCGTTCCGGCCGGTACCTTCTCAGTCACAGGGGGGTTGAGCCTTTGGTAGGACTCCTCGTCGAGGTGAATCGAACAGTCTTCCCTCGAATCGCGTCGGCCTTCTCCACATCTTTCATGCCTTCATCTCGTGGTTTGCTGCCCGTGGGACTTCGGTCCGCGCCGCAGATCGGCCATCGCCCGCTGGAGCTGGGCCCGTTGCTCTGCGTCACGAACGTCGTCGAATAGGCGTTCCAGTGCCCGGAGATGCGCGGTGCGAAGGGCGTCCGTGGCCGGAACCGGCACGTCC
>DATFFX010000315.1:0-2079 GCA_035249825.1 Gemmatimonadales bacterium
GCCCACCGGCGGCGCGCAGGATGCCAACACCATTCTGATCCCCAAGCAGACGGTGGACACCGCCATGGATGCGGCGCAATGCATCGCCTGCGGTGCCTGCGTCGCGGCTTGTCCTAACGGGTCTGCCTCACTCTTCACGGCCTCCAAGGTCACCCATCTGGGGCTGCTGCCGCAGGGTCAGCCGGAACGCTACCGGCGCGCGCTCAATATGGTCAAGCAGATGGACATCGAGCACTTCGGCGGCTGTACCTGGTATGGTGAGTGCCAGGAAGCCTGTCCCAAGGAAATCAGCATCGATACCATCACTCGCATGAACCGCGATTTCCTCCGAGCCACTCTCACCGAGGGACGCGGGGCCGCAGCCAAGGCAGACTGATTCCAACTACAATTGCAGTCCTTGCGCGACTTTGTCCCCTTGCAATGACTGTGTTCCCCGCCGTCGGGAGCGCGCAGGCCTCACCGTGGCTCCGTCTCGGTGCCAACGGCGTTCTCCTGTATACCCATGCCGACCCGGTGCCCCGCGACCGTACCCTGGGCGAAGTGCGTCTGTCTCAACCCGCGATCATGGCTCACGGCGGCGCCTTCTCCGATCGAATTCGCTTTCTTGGCACGCTCAACTTCGAAGGATTGACGATTCCCGATGGGGAGCTCACTCCGGGGGCCTGGGGAGAGGGCTTCATCGATCGCCGGCATCCACATACCTATCTCCATGAGCTGCTGCTGTCTGCGCAACAGGGCCTCCGCATCGGAGACGGCGCTGCACAGGTATCACTCACCGTCGGCAAGGGCTTCGCTCCGTTCGGCACCGATGATCCCATGGCTCGGCCGATCGTTCGCTATCCCGTCAATCATCACCTGGCCCAGATCCTCGAGCGCGCGGTCGCGATTGCCGGGATCAGGACCGGACCCGTGATCGCGGAAGCAAGCCTGTTCAATGGGGACGAGCCCGAAGGCCCGGATGGATGGCCGAGGCTCAGCCGCTTCGGCGACTCCTGGTCCACCCGCCTCACATTGGTGCCGCTGCCCCAGCTCGAGCTGCAAGGCTCCTACGCCATGGTTCACTCTCCCGAGCACCGCCCGGGGGCGGGGACCGACCAGCACAAGTGGAGCGTCTCCGGCCGTTGGGACGGTGCCATCGGCGGCTTCCCGGTTTACGGCATGGCAGAGTGGGCCCGAACCTCCGAGGCAGAGGGGTTTTTCGTCTTTCATACTCTGCTGGCGGAAGGTGCATGGACCGGAGGGCGCAGCCGTCTCCATTACCGGTTCGAACGAACCGAGCGGCCCGAGGAATCCAGAACGACCAGTCCGTTCCGCTCGGTGCGGCCCCACCTGGAGAACTCGATCCTGGGAATCACCCGCTGGACCATGCACACAGCCGGGTACGGGTACCGCATTGGACATCCCACCGCAGCGTGGGGTGCGCTGCCATTCATCGAGCTCACCTTCGGGCGAATAGCTGAAGCGGGCGGAGGTCTCTTCGATGTGCGCTCGTTTTACGGCGGGAGTTCCTTCTGGTCGATAAGCGCAGGTTTCCGGCTGGCTTACGGTACCCGAATGCATCGCATGGGGCGCTACGGTGTGGCCCAGGACACGGCAGACCGCATGCAAAAGGCGCAACATCGACAGCACGATGACTAAGTGTACAGTGCTGATAATGTGCCTGGCCGGGCTCGCGGCAGGGTGCAGCGAGAGCAGCGATATCACCCCACCACCTCCGGCGGCTACTGAGATCAGCTCGGTCGCTGGCGATCAGCAGTTTGCCCCACCGGGCAGCCCTCTCCCGCACCAACTATCGGTGTTGGTCACGACGCCGGGCGGAGCACCGGTGGCGGGGATAACCGTGACCTGGTCGGTGATCGAAGGAGGAGGAAGCATTGGACCAGCCTCGTCCACGACGAGCTCAGCCGGGGTGGCTTCGGCCTCATTCACCCTCGGTCCCGCGGAAGGGCAGCACCGCGCGCAAGCCGAAGCGAACGGGTTGAGCGGCTCCCCGGTGATCTTCACCGCGACTGCCACAACAGGAAATCCACCGGCCGCTACGCAGATCGCCATCGCGGATGGAGAGGGTCAGACTGCGCC
>DATFFX010000316.1:0-2269 GCA_035249825.1 Gemmatimonadales bacterium
ATTGATGTACCGATTCTAAAGAATGAAAAGTCAGCGAGGTTGCGCAATGGCGATCTCAACTCGTGAGTGGCCCCTCTGTGTCCTCTGTGCCTCTGTGGTGAATTATTCCAGGAGATACTGCACCGTCGAGACCACTCGCACGGTCTTCTGAAGCTGTCCTCCCTCGTTCACTCCCGGCGCCTGGTCGCGGGGCAGAATTACGAACACACCCTGATTGGCATAACGGATATCTCCCAACGTAGTCCGGGAGTCCGCCGCAAACTGCTCCGCCGCGGCCCGGGCATTTGCCGTCGCTTCCTTCACCATCGCGGGCTTGAGCTGATTGAGCTTGGTGAATACGAAGGTAGGCCCTCCGATTCCATACTCACCGCTGGAGGAGAGAATCACACCGGACCTCACCAGCTCGCTCACGCGCTGGCTCGCAGCCAGCACTACTTGCGGCTTGTCCGACCGAACCATCACGGTCTGCTGGATCACGAACCGGGTGCCGCCTCGCTCCCCCTGGAACCGGTTGGCCTCGGCGTCCGAGACCTCCAGCGCCAGGAGCTGAACCCCAGCAGTATCGATACCGTGGCGCTCGAGAAACGTGAAAACCTCCCGGGTATCCCGCGTGATCTCGGTTTGAGCAACCGCAAGATCGTTTCCAGTGGTAACGAAGCGCATGGGCCACAATGCCAGGTCGGCTGCCACTCCACGTTCCGCGAGACCCTTGACCTCGACATACCGTGCCGCAGTCCGGCCGCGCAGAAAGCCGTGCCCCACGAACCAGCCGGCAACCGCCAGTCCCACGGCCAGCAGGGCAGCCGGGAGCAGCGTCCGGTCGAGCGGACGAATGCCGCTCATCGTATGCCCACGAGTCCCCGGCAGGCTTCGATCAGCTTGGCGGGATCGTACCCGAGGCCGTCCTTGAATACGATCGCCACGTTGCGAATCTCCGCCGGCCGTGCAATCGGATCGCCCTTGATGACCACCAGATCCGCCAGCTTCCCGGCGGTCACGCTACCGAGCCGCTTCTCTTCACCCAGAATCGTGGCTCCGTTGAGGGTCATGATACGGATGGCTTCCTCCGGCTTGAACCCGGCCTCGATCAAGAGCTCGTAGTTGCGTTGATCGCCGAACCCGGGAAGCGCACCACCATTCCCGGTAGGATCGACTCCAGCTCCCATCAGCCCTCCCGCCCGCACAAACTCCAGCTCGAACTGCTGGGCGTTGCGAAAGATCTCAGGTGAGATCGAGAATGCCCCCGGCTCACTCAGCCGTGCCCTGCTGGTCAGATACTCGGCCCGGACGTCGGGTGCCATGGCATCGAGTACTCGCGGCTCCAGCGGCGGCCGACTGGGGACGAACAACTCGAACACAGCCAGCGTCGACGTCATCGGGACCTTGCGCGTCACCATCTCCCGTATGGTCGCTCGCGCGTCCTCACCACGGGCGTCGAGACTTGCCAGCTTGGCCAGCGCATCCGGGGGGCAGAAGTCCGGCCGCTTCTCCGGATCGAAATCGGTGTTCACGAACAGGCCATGCTCCAGATTGTCGATGCCGAGCGCCACGGCCTCGCGAAAGCTCACCGAGCAGAGATGGCCGGTTACCTTGACCCCTCGCTTGTGGGCCTGCTTGATCGCGGCGCCCAGCACCTCGCGGCTCACATCGGTGTAAAACTTGAGCCATGTCACACCTTCGGCCGCCCAGTAATCCACCACCCGGCGCACGGCCTCGACCGTATGCACCCTGTGCATGCTCCCGGCGCCCTCGCCACCGGTCAGGTACGGCCCGGCGATGTGCATTCGAGGCCCGACAATCTCTCGCGCATTTATGAGGCGTCTGAGATTGATCTCGGCATACGGGGAGTGGGAGCCAGTGGTTCGAACGGTGGTGACCCCGCTGCCGAGGTAGAGGAGCGGCGCGGTCGCGTTGCTTTGGACGGAACGCAGATTGGTGGTGTAGAACGTATGGTTGTGGAGGCCGACGATGCCGGGAATCACCGTGTGGCCGTTCAGATCCATCACCTTCGCCCCCGCCGGCAATCGAGCTGCAGCCGTCGGACCGACTGACGTGATCCGACCCTGTGAGAGAATGATTGTCTGGTCCTCTGCCGCCGCGGACCCGGTGCCATCCACGACCCGCACGTGAGTCAGCGCGATCACCGGCTCGGAGACGCTTACGAAGCGCTGGACGTTGGGAGACGGGGTCTGAACAGCAAAGACGGGAAGGATGGGGAAGAGAGGAAAGAGACAAAGCAGCACAAGCTGGGTGGACGGCAGAGAGAGGC
>DATFFX010000317.1:0-11717 GCA_035249825.1 Gemmatimonadales bacterium
GGCGCTCATGTTTCGGTCCAGGGCGGTGTGCACACCGCGCCATCGAGAGGCAAGGCGATCGGCGCGACCGCGATCCAGGTGTTCACCAAAACGCCCAGCCAATGGCGGGAGCCGGGCCTTTCAGTGGAGTCGTGCGATGCATTCCGTAAGGAGTGCAAACGCTACAAGATAACTACTATAGTGGCGCATGATTCATACCTTATCAACCTCGCTTCGCCCGATCCGGTCTTAAGTGCTCGCTCCGAAGCCGCTTTCATGGCAGAGCTCCGGAGGTGCCAGGCCTTCGGGGTCCCTTACCTGGTGTCGCACCCCGGCAACTACATGGATGACCACGCGGCCGGTGTCGCCCGCAACGCCGCTGCATACAGCCGCTGCCTCAGAGCAGTACCGGACTCCCCTGTGGTGTTGCTCGAAACGACTGCAGGCTGCGGCACTGCGTTGGGATGCACCTTCGAGGAGCTGGCAATGCTCCGAGCCGCCGTCGCTGCTGATGTTCGCGATCGAGTCGCATTCTGTGCCGACACCTGCCATCTCTACTCGGCAGGCTATGACCTCAGGAAAGATTATGATGGCGTGTGGCGAGCCTGGGACGCCATTCTTGGGCTGGAGAAGCTCCGCTGTCTTCACCTGAACGACTCCAAGACAAAGTTTGCATCCCGGCGCGATCGCCATGAGCTGATCGGTGAAGGATCATTGGGTCCACAGCCATTTCGGCGGATCATGACCGATCCGGCGCTGGCGCACGTGATCAAGATCATCGAAACCCCCAAAGGTGATGACGGAGTAAAGACAGACCGGAAGATGCTGCGCCGGCTACGTCGGTACGCCCGGGCAGCAATGGTATCGCGTTGACCGCTCCTCCTTCTTCGCCCATACTTGCCACCATGCGAACCATCCTGGTGACCCTGATGATCGCTGGAGCATCGGTTGCACCGAAGCTCCAGGCGCAGGTGGACTACAACGCGCGGGTTGGTGTGACCTGGTCCACGGCACTCATCCGCGATGACATCGTGGGAGAAGTAGAGACCCAGCCCAAACTGGCGCCCACGGTGGTCCTCGGTGCGTCGCTACCCATAGCTCCGTTGTATCGCGCGGGGCTCGAGGTGGGCCTGAGCAGTTCCGGCTACCAGGCCACAGAATCTGACATCTCCAGAGATCTCGGAACGCTGCGCACCGGCAGCGTTACGCTGGGGCTTGAAGGACCGATTTCGCCGAGCTTTCGCTGGAGGGCTGGAGCCGGGCTCCTCGGGTATCTGCCTTCGGATGACCGGGGGATCTTCCTGCGGGGTGGCACTACTCGATTTCTGGCGGGGGCTGGAGTGGACTACAGCCGGGCCGTGAGCTCACAGTGGGAGATGATTGTGTCTCTGCGATACGACTTCCACCGATTCACCACCGAGGAGCTTCAGGCCCGGGGCTTCAGCCAGAGCCAGGGCGTGCAGCGGATCTCTGCGACCGTAGGCATCGGACGAGGTGGCCGATGAGATCAGTATTCTGGCGTCTGCTGTGGCTCCTGCCGTGGACGGTGCTCCTCTCCTGTGCCGACATTGCGGCACCAAGCCGGGGTAACGCGTACGAGTGGCGTCGGATACTCCCCTCGACCAGCGGGGCCGACACCTTCGCCTTCCATTGGCCGAGCTCGGAACTGCCGGTCAGGTTCTGGGCCGAAGACTCACTCGCTCTCCCCGCTCATGTCCTGAACGGTATCGATCAGTGGGAAGCCGTGTTCTTGTATGGAGAGTTCAGCGGCATAGTGGTTTCCGATTCCAGCACTGCGGATGTGATCGTCAAGACCGGCATCGCGCCGAAGGGCGGATTTTCCATCACTCGCCTCGAGAGCATGTTGGCCCCAGAATGTCAGGGGGCCACGGACGTCGAGCTTTCATCGACTGGGGAAGAGATTGTCCGGCCCATCCGGGTGTATGTCGATCCTCGCTTTGCAGCAGGGTCTCCGGGACTGGATGAGTGTATGGCGCTCACCACGACCCATGAGATAGGTCACGCGCTGGGCATATTTGCCCACTCGCCTGATCCCGGTGACCTCATGTATGGCGATCCGATCGTCGCGACCCCGAGCCGGCGTGATCGCTCAACCGCCGAGCTGGCGTATCATACGGAACCCACTCTCACCGTTGCTCCCCGCTGAGGTTGCAAGGAGCGTCGAAGCTGTCGAGATTTGGTGCATGACAGCCGAAACCACAGCAGCTCCGCGCGAAAGCCTCACTCTCGTCGAACACGGCCTTTTCCCCATCCGAATACATGCCAATCTCACACCGCCTCAGCTGATCGAGCACGCGATCAAGCGGGGTGAGGGAGTCCTGACCCATCATGGCGCATTCACGGCCGTGACCGCGCCGCACACCGGACGATCGGCGAGGGACAAGTTTCTGGTCGAGGAGCCGGGCACCAGGGAGCGGATCTGGTGGGAAAAGAATCCGCGACTCGACCCCGAGGCTTTCGACAGGCTGCAGGAGGACGTGCGCGGCTACCTGGATGCGCGCGAGGTTTTCGTGCAGGATCTGTTCGCCGGCGCCGACCCTGCCTATCGGCTCTCAGTCAGATTCATCACGCCCAACGCCTGGCATGCGCTCTTCGTTCGCAACATGTTCATTCGCGCCGTGCCCGCCGAGCTGGCCCAGTTCCGTCCCGGGTTCACCGTCCTGCATGCGCCGGACTTCCAGGCGGATCCGGAGCGTCATGGCACCCGCACCGGGACTTTCATCGTCATCAACTTCGCCAAGAAAGTGGTGTTGATCGGCGGCACCCGTTACGCGGGTGAAATGAAGAAGTCCATTTTCACGGCGCTGAACTACATCCTGCCGGGCCGTGGGGTCATGCCGATGCACTGTTCGGCCAATGTAGGGCCGGACGGCGATACCGCGATCTTCTTCGGCTTGTCCGGCACTGGAAAGACAACCCTCTCGGCCGATCCCAGCCGGCAGCTTATCGGGGACGACGAGCACGGTTGGAGTGATCGCGGCGTCTTCAACTTCGAGGGCGGCTGCTATGCCAAGGTGATCCGGCTGCGCCCTGACACTGAGCCCGAGATCTTTCGCGCTACCCAGATGTTCGGCACCGTATTGGAGAATGTGGTTCTCGACCCGGCTACCAGAGTGGTGGACTTCGACGGCGACAAGATCACCGAGAATACCCGCGCCTGTTATCCGATCGACGCAATTCCCAATCACTTGCCGAGCGGGGCCGGGGGTCATCCCAGGAACGTGGTGTTTCTCGCAGCAGACGCGTTCGGCGTCATGCCTCCGATCGCGCGGCTCACCGCCGACCAGGCGATGTTCCACTTCCTCTCCGGATACACTGCCAAGGTTGCCGGCACCGAGCGCGGTATCACAGAGCCTTCGGCGACCTTTTCCGCCTGTTTCGGCGCGCCCTTCCTGCCGCTGCATGCGGGCGTGTACGCGAAAATGCTGGGCGAGCGCATCGCCAGACATGGAGCCAGGGTGTGGCTGGTCAACACGGGATGGACTGGTGGCGCGTACGGCACTGGCACCCGTATGAAGCTCGCCTACACCCGTGCCATGCTCCGTTCGGCTCTGTCAGGCGCGCTCGACCGGGGGAAATTCGTCAAGGATCCTGTCTTCGGCTTCGAGGTGCCGGTGGCGGTCCCTGACGTACCCGATAAGGTTCTGTCTCCCCGGGGTACCTGGCCCGATCCTGCGGCGTACGATGCGCAGGCCAGAAAGCTGGCCACCATGTTCCGGGAGAACTTCGAGCAGTACCGGGCCGATGTCCCTGCTGCAATCGCCGGGGCCGGACCAGCTGTGTGACCTCAGCAGGGCGGCGGGCCGGCAGAATAGCTCGTAAGGGCACCGGCGCCTTGAAGGCTGAGCCCGCCCACCCTCGACCCACCGGCCCGCTGCTCAGCGGTCCCGCTGATATCATTCGTGATCCCCTCTGGGACAACATCCGGCTCGATCGCGCGGCCCTGCTCGCGTTGGACACCCCGGCCGTTCAGCGGCTCCGCTACATCCGTCAGGTCGGTCACAGCTTTCTGGTCTACCCCGGAGCCACTCACACGCGGTTCGAGCATGCCCTGGGCGCGTATCACCTGACGCGTCGCGCGCTCGCCGGCCTCGAGGAAGTGGGCGAGCTCGCGCCAGTGGCCTCCGAAGAGTGCCTCGCGGTTCGGCTGGCGGCCCTGCTTCATGATATCGGGCATTATCCGTTCTCGCATGCATTGGAGGAAGCCGGTTTCCCATCTCACGAGACGCTTGGGGTAGCGAAGCTCACCCAGGGTGAGCTGGGCGAAAGGCTGGTCGAGATCGGAGGACCAGAGTTTCCTGCTGCCGTCGGTGCCCTGATCAGAGGCCAAAGCGCGAGTCCATTGCAGGGGCTCATCTCGGGATCTATCGACCTCGACAAAGTCGATTACCTGAGCCGGGACGCCCGGATGTGTGGAGTTCCCTACGGTACCGTTGACGTCGACCGCCTCCTCTCGTCGCTGACCCTGGTCGAGGTGGAACCCGGGCGCTACGAGGTTGGAGTGCAGGAGAAGGGCATCAGCGCGCTCGAGTCGCTGCTGTTCGCGAAATACCAGATGTATCGGAATGTCTATTGGCATCATGCGGTGCGGTCAGCCACCTGCATGTTCAAGCGAGCCGTGCACTGGGCCGTGCGGCAAGGTAAAGTGACCCCGGGGCTGATAGCTGAAGCTACTGATGATGGGCTCATGGAGCTCCTGATACTCGAGAGCCCCAACGGGCTTGCAGCTTCGATCAGGGCCCGGCGTCTCCACAAGCGTGCGCTCGACCTGCCCGCGAGCGATGTTCCCGAAGATCTTCAGGCCTGGGTTGCGGACGATCCAGATCTGCTGGAGGAGGTTGAGGACAGCGTTGCCGCACAGCTCGGGCTTCCCTCGGGCGGACTGCTGCTGGATTACCCCGCGCGTTCATCGATGCTCGGAGTGAACCTGCCGCTACGTACCCGCTCGGGAACGATCGAGCGGCTCACCGACGCCGGCCGGGCCGGTCATCTGGGGCTTCCTCGGGTTGCTGACGAGTTGTATCGTAGTGCCCGGCGGCTTCGTATCTTTGTCTCCAATCAGCCTCACCGATCGCTGGAGCCCCTTTTGGGGTGTCTCACTATCCCGGCCGAAGACGTCAGACGGCGTATTCGAGAAGGAGCAAATCTGTTGTGAGCGAGATTGCAACTATGAAGCGGCGTGTCTTCGTTGCCCGCTTGGCGGGCGTTGCGGCCCTGGGACTTACGGGGCGGCGGTTGTGGGCTGAACTGCCTGCCTTTGCACCCGAGCCTACTCCGATCACGGTTTACAAGAGCAGCAGCTGTGGCTGTTGCACCAAGTGGGTGGATCATATCCGCGCGAGTGGCTTTGCCCCTACCGTCCATGATGAAGAGGAAATGGACAACCTGAAGGACATGCTCGGAATACCGGCCGGTGTCCGCTCCTGTCACACTGCTCTGGTTGAGAAATACTTCATCGAGGGGCACGTGCCGGCCGCGGATATCCGTCGCCTGCTCGCCGAGCGGCCCAGGGCCGCCGGACTGGCCGTGCCCGACATGCCCCCACTCACCCCGGGCATGGCACCTGCGGGTGTAGAACCTCGGGATTTCGAGGTTGTCGCGTTCCAGTCCGACGGCAGCACGCGAGTCTTCGCCCGCCACTAGCCCGGGCGGCCCGGCCTACGCAGCAGTGCTCCCACCAGGAGTGCCAGGCCGACTCCAAGCAATATCCGCGGCAATGGATCAGCCACTGGGGGCGGTATGGCTACGACACCCCTCTCGTCTGTTATTGCGGGCTCCCGTACGTAGCGGCCGTGGCGAGGGATGGCCAGGCGATCGAAATCCCAGGCGAGTTGCTGCAGCTTCTCCAGCATCTGCTCGCCTTCCATCGGCGGGCCGTGCCCGGTAGCCACTCGCAACGGCTCCAAAGCCGCCAACGCCTCTACTGAACGTCGCGCCGATATCCAATCCGGCGTAAAATAGGCCGGCGGTCCATTGATCTCGGGCCGCTGAGTGAGAGCCGCGTACGCCGACTCCTGCTTGGTAGTCACGAACGCATCGCCGGCGATCAAAGTACGGTCGGACTCACGATAGAGCGCTACATGTCCCGGCGTGTGGCCCGGTGTATGAATCCAGCTCCAGCCCGGCATACCCGGCACCGAGCCGTCAGCCGGCAAAGGCTGGATGCGATCCCCGAAGTTATAGGGACCGCGCGGGTAGAAGCGTGACAGCGCGGCCATGGCACCGCCGCCGACCGTAGGGTCTGGTGGGGGGTACGCCGAGCGGCCGGTGAGGTATGGCAGCTCCAGGCGATGCGCGTACACCGGCACATCCCACTTCTCCAACAATCGTGGCAGCGCGCCCACATGGTCGAAATGACCGTGGGTAAGCACGATGGCGGAAGGCTGGGACCAGCGCCCGAATCTCTCCTCGGCGCCGCCAATGATCCATGGAGCTGAACCAGGCAATCCGGCGTCGATCAGGACCCACGACCCGCTCGGCGCGCCCTGGGGTCCATAGAAAAAGATGTTTACGAACACGGTCCTGAGGTATGCTACGTCCGCAGCAACGGTTCGTTCGGGCAGAGTGGCCGTCGCCTCTCTGGTATCAGTCTTGAGCACGTGAGCCTCCCATTCGTCCGAGTCTCCGCTCCGGACCATTATAGTTTCTGTCTTGCCCCCGCCGGCGCTCGATCGCCGCATCGCCGGTAACCGAATCGGGCCGGGCCGCGTCGGACTGCAGTTTGGCTGCGGACGCGGGACGGGTACCGTGGGCACCCGCGTCGGCTGCACCTCCCATGGCCGATTCGGGAAGGCGGTCGTCTGGATTTCTCGACATGATCCTCTCCTTGGGTCCTATGTCTACTGAGGCGGGATCGTCAGGGTAACTATATCGCCCGGCTGCACCGTCATTTCCTCGCTCACCGGGGCTCGATTGCCTCCTACAGGGTCAGCGAGAAATCGAATTGGGCCGGCTCCCCTGACGAGGTGCCGTGGAATGGTGAATGTCTTGCTGGAATTGCCGGTGGCGAGCCCTAGCCGGATCCTCTGCCCCCCGCTGATGGCATAGACGACCATGTCGCTGAATCCCTGGTTCTGTACCTGAACCATGGCCGACTCAGTCGGTTCGGGGCCCTCCTGCTCGGAGCGGCCAGCACAGCCAATCACCAGCAGCAGAATGAGAGCCAGGCGCATGACCAAGGCGATTGAAATCCCCTCTGAACATGCCGAGCGCGGCCCGGTCGTAGTGCCATACCAGGATGAGTTCAGGGACGCCTTCGAGCAGCTGAACCGTGAGTGGATCGAAGCGTTCTTTGAAATGGAGGCCGCCGACCGGCAGATTCTGGCCGATCCCAGGAGAGAAATCCTCGAGTCCGGTGGGCAGGTTTTCTTTGTCGTGGAACAGGGGGCGGTCAAGGGAACTTGCGCCGTCCTCCGCCATACGTCGGACGAGTGCGAGATCGTCAAGATGGCTGTGGCTCGCGATGCGCGCGGCCGGGGCTTCGGCGATCTCCTCATGAGAGCATGCATCGAGTTCGCCACACAGCTCGGCGTCCGGCGGGTCACGATTCTCTCCAATACGGCGCTGGAACCGGCCATTCGTTTATACCGCAAGCACGGCTTTGTCCAAGTCCCTGTCATGGAAGATGCTCGCTTCCAACGAGTCGACATCCGGTTGGAGCTGGAGCTCCAACCTAGCGCACCCCCCGAGCGCCCCGGAGCAGCCGCACGATGAACAGGAGCACAACTGCACCGATGAAGGCAACGAAGATCACTCCGGCCAGACCCGAGAACGGCGTTCCCCACCCCATCTGCCCGAATAGCCAGCCGCCGAACACTGCTCCGAGAATGCCGATGATGATGTCACCCAGTAAACCGTAGCCGATACCGCCCATCACCAGGGACGCCAGCAGGCCTGCCACGAGCCCGACTATGATCCAGGTCAGAACGTCCACGTTCCCTCCTTGGCTGGTAGAGTGGTTTCACGGATTGGTTACGGCCCAGCGCTGAGCCTAGTGTGAAACCGCGGCGATAGATGTGCGGGGGATCACTGGTCGCCGCGGAGCGCAACCAAGGGGCGTGCCCGTGCCGAGCCCTGCGTCGAGGGAAAGAACTGCTGGCCGGCCTGCGGCCGTACACCCAGGCAGGTACGGGAGAGCGACGTTGTGCTACGAGCGCTGGCTGGCCGCAGCGGGTACGGTCGGATGCTCGCCGGTATCGCTGTCCACCGAATCGATGCGAACGACGATAGCCGTAATGTTGTCGAGCCCTCCACGGCGATTCGCTTCAGCCACCATGCGATCGACCCATACCTGAGGGCCGCCGTTTGACCGCATGATGCTGACGAGCTGCTCGTCTTCCAGCATCCCGGTCAGGCCATCGGAAGCGAGCAGGAGAACGTCGCCCTTATCCAGAGAGCCGAAGTAAATGTCCGGCGCCACATCGACACCTGCCCCTACGCACCGGGTGATGACATTGCTGTAGGGGTGCACCCGCGCCTGGTCCGGGGTGAGCAGGCCGGCATCGACCTGCTCTTGCACGTAGGAGTGGTCCTTGGTGAGCTGATGCAGCTCGCCGTCCCGCAGCAGATAAGCCCGGCTGTCGCCGACCTGTCCGATCAGGTAGCGCTGAGGCAGCAGCACCAGCACCGTCGCCGTGGTTCCCATCCCCCGCTTGTCCTGCTCCGACAGGGTGCGCTCGAAAATCGCGTCGTTCGCGGTCCGAATGGCGCTTCGCACCCGCTCACCGGCTTCCTCGTCGCTCAGCCCGCGCAGGGTGCCGATTTTCTGAGCCGTGATGCGCACCGCCATTTCGCTGGCGACTTCACCCGCGGCATGTCCTCCCATGCCGTCGGCCACAATGAAGATGCCGTGCTCCGCCAGCATCAGATAGTTGTCTTCGTTGCCCGATCTGACGATGCCGACGTCGGTGCGGGCGGCGCAGGTGAAGTTCACGAGGCTCGTCAACTCAACAGCAGGTAAACCAGAACGGCCAACAGGATCAGCAGCGACGTTACCAGAATGGGAGAAGGTCCCTTGTGGCGCGGTGGAACCACCCGGATGGGCCGCCGGGGCCGGGAGGCCTTCTCCCGGTCCTCAGCTGCGGCTGCCATGGGAGCGCCCAGGTCGAGACGCCCTATCATGCGGGTCTGATTGGTACGGGTGGCGGGCACATGGTCGTCCAAAGGCTCGAACAGCGTGATGATATCGCCAAACCGGAGCGTAGTGCCCGGCGTGAGCGCAGTTTCACCGCTGAGCCGCTCGCCCTCCACATAAGTACCATTGGTGGAGCCGAGATCCGTCAGAATCCAGATTGCCTCTCGGCGCTGCAATTTGGCGTGTATGGTGCTCACGCTGGGGTCTGCAATCACGATGTCGTTGTAGTCCCCTCGCCCTATGTTCACCACCGGCACCTTTATCGGCAGCCTCCGACCCTTCAGGTCTCCACTCCTGAACAATAATGAGGCCAGCGGGGCGGCCTCTGGCGACGGGGGCGTGTTGCGCTGGGGCTGCTCGTCGGGTATCCCGTGCATGGTATCGGACAACTGCTGGGCCGCTCCCCGGGGCGGCGCAAGCGGTGGCGACGGGGCTTCCTTGGGCTCGAGCTTGATACCGGGCGCAACCTGTCGAGTGGCATCCGCATAGAACCGAAACTCATCGTTCCCGATCCGAATCACATCGGCCCGGGCGAGCAGATGGGCCTTCCCGACCCGCTCGCCGTTGACGTAGGTCCCGTTGACACTGAGATCCAGCAGCAGGTACCCCTCGGGCTCACAGCGGATCTCGGCATGGTGGCGGGAGACTTCGTTTCCGGATACAACGACGTCGGAGCCGGCATCCCGGCCCAGCGAGAGGGGTCCGGCACCGACGTTGTACTCCCGTCCGTCGGTGAGACAGACCAGCCGGCCACCGGTCCTGATGCCGGTGCCTCGAGTTTCCGGGGGCGGAACGAGATCGGCGAACGCGCCGGAGTCGAACAGCTGAGTACTCCCCGCCCGAGCCGGATCCACCACCAGCAGTTCCTGTCCGCTGATCTCGATTTTATCCCCGTGCAGGAGCGGGGTGGGGTCTGAACCCAGACGGACGCCGTTCACCAGCACCTCGGCCTCGGTATCGGCAGCACGGATTGCTGCTGCCCCGGCCTGCATTCCCTGCACCACTGCATGACGAGGGCGCACCCCCACTCCTTCCAGAATTACGGCATTGTCCGAAGCCGAACCTATAACCGTCTCACCGGCGGCGATGGGGTAGCGCTCGCCGCCGATTTCCAGATGGATCATCGAGTGGTCCCGAGGAGAAAGTCGAGTGCCGTGTAACGTATCGTGCGACTCATAACCATGCAAGGAAACTGAGGTTACCGCTACGCAATCTTGCGTTCCTCCTGTCCCCGCAGCTGTAGCTGATAGAGCCGGTGATACAGCCCCTGCTGCGCCAGGAGCTCGCGATGACTCCCCCGCTCCCGGATTTCGCCGTGCTGAAGCACCAGGATCTCATCGGCATGCAGAATCGTGCTCAGCCGGTGAGCCACCACCAGGCTGGTGCGTCCGGCCATGAGCTCGGCGATAGCCCGTTGAATCTGTCCCTCGGCTTCGGCGTCCACCGAGCTGGTAGCCTCATCGAGCACCAGTATCGTAGGGTTCAGCGCGAGCGCCCGGGCGAAGCTCAGGAGCTGACGCTCCCCCACGCTGAGACTGCGGCCGCGCTCACCCAATCGGTGGCTGTAGCCATCCGGCAGCCGCTCGATGAACCGGTCCGCGCCTACTCTACGTGCTGCCTGACTGGCGGCTTCGGGAGGAATAGCAGCGTCCAGGGTGAGATTGTGCTGGATGTCTCCCGCAAAGAGGAAGAGATCCTGCTGGACGAAGCCGATGAGTGATCTGAGGTCCGAAGTAGACAGCCGTCGGATATCGACTCCATCGATCAGAATTCGTCCCTGCTCGGGATCGTAGAAGCGCAGCAGCAGGTTGACGATAGTGGTTTTCCCCGCACCGGTGTGTCCCACAAGCGCAATCGTCTGCCCCGGCGAAGCCGTGAAGGAGACGTCTCGCAGGACCCACGGTCCCTCAGAGCTGTAGCGAAACCAGACCCCCTCGAAGCGCACCTCCCCCTTGATCGGCTTTGGGAGAGAGATGGGCGTTGCAGGCTCGAGTACGCTCACCGGCTGGTCCAACAGCGCGAACACTCTCTCGGATGACGCCATGGCGCTTTGAAGCAAGTTGAATTTTTCAGAGAGGTCCTGGAGCGGCTGAAAGAAGCGGCGGGTGAGTTGGATGAATGCGGCCAGCACGCCCACCGTAATCGTCCCGCTCAGGGCTCTGAGTCCGCCGTAATACAGGAGCAGCGCCATTGAGACGGCCGTGAGAAGCTCGACCACGGGAAAGAAGACTGCGTAGATCGTTATCGAGCGCCGGTGCGCCTCCAGGTGGTCCTGGTTGAGCTCAGCGAACCGTGCCGCCGAGTCGGCTTCTCGTCCGAACAGCTGGACCACCCGCATGCCGGAAAGCCGCTCCTGCAGGTATGCGTTCAGCCGCGCGAGCCGCACCCGAATGTCCCCGAAAGCCTGCCGCACTCGCCGCCGGAAGATGCGTGCGGTCAGCCAGACCAGGGGAATGACGGCAAAGGTGACCAGTGCCAGACGCCAATCGATCAGGAGCATCATGACCATGATGGCGATCAGGGTGAACACATCGCCGAATACCGTGACCACGCCGGAGGAGAACAGTTCGTTCAGGGTCTCGAC
>DATFFX010000318.1:0-3731 GCA_035249825.1 Gemmatimonadales bacterium
CGATTGCGCAGGTGAATCCGATCACACCAATGCGGGTCGGCGTGCGAGTGTCACCTGCAGCATAGAACGACGTTGCCAGTACCTGACCTGCCGCGCCGCCAACCCAGACGCCGCTCAAAAGGATGAGAATCCACCACAGCTCCTCGATTCGAGCGTCGGTAAACTGACCGTGGCCCAGGACAGCGGAAAGTAGCGGCCGACCAGCGAAGAGGAGCACGGGAATGCTTCCGAGGCTGATCAACAGCATGGCCTGGAGCCGTTGCCGACTCAGGAGAGAAAAATCATGCCACTGTCCGATAGCGGCCGTGCGGGCGAGCCGAGGAACTGCCGGTGCTACGATTGCTCGATTCATCACCAGGTGCACCGAAGCGTAGAGCTGCAGGGAAAGATGGTACAACGAGAGCGCACCAGTCGGGCCTAGTGATGCGAGCAGGCGATCGATAAGCCCATCGGCCTTGTAGTAGGACGCACCCGATAGCAGCGGCACAATTCGATGCCAGGCTCGACGAAGTCCGGCGTGGGGAGCGGGCCGGTGATACCGGCCCAATGCGGGAAGTTGGAACACCGCCTGGCAGGCGCTTCGAATCACGGTGGCCCAGGCCGCCGCGGCTATTCCCATTCGGGGTAGACCCCAGATAACGAAGCCGAGTCCCACGAGAGCGGCTACCAGGGGACCTGCCTCAGCGGCCAGGAAACGATGGCGTGCCTGGTACGCCGCCGCTTGAATTCCCGCGATGCCGGTGAAAACCAGCCCAACCAGCTGAATCCGGGTGAGGCCAACGGCGAGGCGGGTAGTGGCTGCATCGAAACCGGGAACGGTGAGTGGAACCCACAGCGGTGCCAGAGCGATGAGCACGGTAGCGAGCGAGCCCCAGAAGAGCGCCATACCCTGGAAGAGGCTCCACGCGAGTCGGTCACGAGCACTCTCCTTCTCGGTGGCCAGGAGCGGCACCAGGACGTAGCTCAGAGATCCGGCAATGACAGCCAGCACGAACTGTGGAACCATCATCCCAGCGAACAGGGCGTCGGTTTGACTCCCTGGGCCGACCCGCGTGAGCACATACCACTGATAACCCAGATTGACCAGGATACCGGTGGCCGAGATCGAAGCGAGCACGGCGCTCAGGCGAGCCGGCTTGGCCAATCCGAGCCTGAGCCTAGACACCAGACTCAGTGCCGTAGTGGTAGCCCACCCAGGCCCGATAGCTTCCATCCATCACCGACCGCCACCACGACTCCCGGGCCAGGTACCAATTCACGGTTTTCCTGATGCCGCTCTCGAAAGTCTCCCGCGGACAGAAGCCCAGATCACGTTCTATCTTCGTCGCGTCGATGGCATAGCGCCGGTCATGTCCTGGCCGATCCTTGACGAAGGTGATGAGATCCTCACTCGATCGACCGACAGCTGACGGACTGTGGGGAAAGCGCCGGGCGAGCGTACCATCGACGGCAAACGCCTGGTCTACGAGCCGGCAGAGCAGCCGCACGATATCGATGTTCTTCCATTCGTTGTGGCCACCCACGTTGTACGTCTCTCCTACTTTCCCGGCCTCGATGACGCGCTCGATGGCACAGCAGTGGTCTTCGACATAGAGCCAGTCTCGTACATTCAACCCATCTCCATAGACAGGCAGCCGTTTCCCCTCGAGTATGTTGACCAGCATCAGCGGGATGAGCTTTTCCGGAAATTGGAAGGGACCATAGTTATTGGAACAGTTGCTCGTGGTCACGGGCAGGCCGTAGGTATGGTGGTACGCCCGGACCAGGTGATCCGCAGCAGCCTTGCTGGCTGCATAGGGTGAGTTGGGAGAGTAGGGCGAGGTCTCGGTGAAGCGCGGATCGTCCGGGCCGAGCGACCCATACACCTCATCAGTCGAGATGTGGTGGAAGCGCACGGTACCGTCAGGCGTATGGCCGTCGAGCCAAACCTGACGCGCGGCTTTGAGGAGCTCGTGGGTGCCGATCACGTTCGTGTCCACAAAGGCATCGGGCCCTGCGATAGACCGATCGACGTGCGACTCAGCCGCAAAATGGACGATGGTGGTGATCTGATGGTCGCGCAGGAGTTGCGCGGCAAGACCTGGGGTGCGGATATCCCCCTCGACCATCGTGAACTCCGGTTGCATGCGAGCCGCCTCAAGGCTGGCGAGATTCCCTGCGTAGGTAAGAGCGTCGAGCACAACCAGCTGATCTCCCGGGTGTACGCGCAGCCAGTAATGAACGAAGTTGGCGCCTATGAAGCCGGCTCCACCGGTGACGAGCAGGTTACGCATGGGCCAGTATTCGCAGCATTGATCTCAAATTCTCCCGCCAATGACGCGCGGGACCGCCCAGCGCCGCCCACCCCGAGCTCTTGTCCAACACGCTGTACGACGGACGTCGCGCGGCCGCCGGGAACTCCTCGCTCCGAATAGGATAGACCGGTACCGGTTTCAGCAGCAGGCCGCATGCGAGCGCCTCCTCCTGGATCGCCAGCGCAAAATCGTACCAACTGGCTACTCCGCCATCGGTCCAGTGAACTATCCCATGGAGGTTGGGATTGTCCGTCGCCCGCCACAAAGCCTCCGCCAGGGCGCGCCCCCAGGTAGGTGTACCCACCTGATCCTGCACTACCTGCACGGACGGCTGTTCTTTCATGAGGCGGAGCATGGTGCGAACGAAGTTACGCCCGTGCACCGAGTACACCCAGGCCGTGCGCACGATGAGAGCGGCGCCGTGAGTTGCCCTGATAACCTCCAGCTCGCCCGCCAACTTGGTGCGGCCGTAGACACTCAGCGGGTTGGCAGGTGCATCGGGCGTGTAGGGGTGATCCTGCTCCCCATCGAACACGAAATCGGTGGAGAGGTGAATCATACGGGCTCCGATCACTGTGGCTGCAGCAGCAACGTTCAGCGAGCCGGTGACGTTCACTGCCCGTGCCCGGTCCACCTCCTTCTCGGCTCTATCGACATCGGTGTAAGCGGCAAGCTGTATCACCACTCGTGGCCGTTCGCGTTCCATCACCGTGCGCACCGCCTCAAGGCTGGTGACGTCGAGCTCGCGCGAGCCACAGGCTACCACGTGCCACCCGGCCGGAGCGGTGTCCTGTAGCTCCCGGCCGACCTGACCTCGCGCTCCGGTGATGAGAACCTTCGCTGGAGGCCCCGACTTCACGGATATATCTGTGCGTCTCGCAGGAGCGGAGCAGACGCATCCTTTGCCGAGAGGATCGGTTCACGGCTCTCTGGCAGAGGCCAGTCTATCGCCAGGTCGGGGTCATTCCAACGCACGGTTCGGTCATGACCCGCGGAGTAGTAGGTGGTGCATTTGTATACCAGGTCGGCAGTCTCGCTGAGCACGTAGAAGCCATGCCCAAACCCTGGCGGGATCCAGAGTTGCTTGTGGTTCTCCGACGAAAGCCCCTGCTGCACCCATTGACGAAAGGTGGGCGACGAGCGGCGCAGGTCCACCGCCACATCGTACACCTCGCCATGCACCACTCGCACCAACTTTCCCTGGGGACTTTCCAGCTGGTAATGCAGTCCCCGCAGGGTGCCTCGGCGTGAGCGGCTGTGGTTGTCCTGCACGAAATCCGCGACGAGACCCTCTGAAGCAAGTCGCTTTCGATGCCAGCTCTCGAGGAAGAAGCCGCGTTCGTCCTGGTGAACAACGGGTTCGATGAGGAGCACATCGGGAATTGTCGCATGGGGCGTAACCTTCACCGCCGAGGCTGCTCCTGCAGTAGCTGCCGC
>DATFFX010000319.1:0-2615 GCA_035249825.1 Gemmatimonadales bacterium
GGTCGCTCGCCAGCCAGCGACATTCTCACGCTCGAGGAGGTCGCCTCGTATCTCCGGCTCACCCCCCAGACCATCTACAAATGGGCGCAGGAAAAACGAATACCGGGCGCGAAGCTGGGCAAGGAGTGGCGCTTTCGGAAGAGCATCATCGATCGTTGGCTCGACGACCAGATCCTGCGCGAGGACTCCGGCTTCAGTCACCTGAGGAACCGATGACCCGCTCGCTCATCATCCTGCTCCTCTACGCCGGCGGAGCGGCAGCACAGGCGCCGGCCGTGCCCGACACCGTCGACCGATTCATCGAAGGCGAGCTGCAGCGCCGGCGGATACCCGGGATGTCAGTCGCTGTCTTGCGCGGCGACAGCGTGCTCCTCGCCCGCGGGTACGGTTTCGCCAACCTGGAGCACCACGTCCCCGCGACCGACAGCACGCTGTATGCGGTGGGCTCACTCAGCAAACAGTTCACCGCGGCGGCGATCGTCCTGTTGGCCCGGCAGGGTCGCCTCGGGCTCGACGATCCGATCACTCGATACCTGCCGGAGGGTTCGGCAGTGTGGTCAGGAGTGACCATTCGGCATCTCCTCACTCACACCTCGGGAGTTCCCCAGGACACGACCCTCGACTGGCGCCGGAATTACTCGGAGAGCGAGCTGGTGCGCTCCGCTGCTCGACCGCTCGAATTCGAGCCGGGAGCACTCGAAAGCTACAGCAGCACCGGCTACGTACTGCTCGGTGTCATCATCCATCGGGTGAGCGGCATGCTCTGGGGTGATTTCCTGCGAGAGCAGATCTTCCACCCCCTCGGTATGCGCACGGCCCGGGTCAACTCCGATACCGACATAGTGCCGAACCGGGCCGGCGGATACGATTTCGTGAATGACACTCTCAGGAACTCGGAATGGGTGTCACCCTCGATCAACGCCACCGCCGACTGCTGCCTCAGTTTCACCGTGCTCGACCTCGCACGCTGGGCGATCGGCCTCAACCACGGGAAGATCCTCGGTCGTGCCGGACTCGAGATGAGCTGGACCCCGGTCAGGCTGAACAATGGCGGTACGTATCCCTACGGCTTGGGTTGGAACATCTTCGAGCAGCGGGGTTATCGGCGGATCGGACATAGCGGCGCCTGGCGTGGCTGCAACGCCACCCTCCAGCGCTATCCTGAGTTCGATCTTACCGTGATTGTGTTACTGAACGGCCAGGCAAACTCCGAGGGCATTGCGGTCGGCATCGCCGGTCTCATCGAGCCGGCCTTGACTCCCCCGCATCTTCTGGCCAGCCGAATACCGGGCGCGACTCCACCGAAGCCGATCGATCAGCTACTGAGGGCCATTGCATCCAACGGTGAGTCGGCGTTGGCGACTCCCGACTTCAAGGCCGGGTTCCCCCGGCCCAGAAGGAAGCTGATTGCCGAAATGCTGAAGGTGATGGACACGTGGACCATGCTCGGGTGTGACCCGGTCCGCGACCGCAACATTACGAGATTCCGTTCTCGGATTGAGCACATCTGTTATGCCAAGGGAACCGCCAGGCAAGGGAGCGTGCTCTTTACGGTACTTTACGCGAGCGGTTGGCGCGCGGCAGGCCTCGACAACTTCTTCAGCATCTGATGACAGGTCCGGAGCTCCAGCCTCGGACTGCTCGGATCGACCGCCAGGTGAACCGGCTACTCGAGCTTGCCGTCAATCACCGGCACGGCGCGGACCGCTGTGGGAAGGAGCCTGTGGGAGCCTATCGAGTCCAGACCAGTACGCCGACCAGGAGATAGACCTCAGCCACCAGCGCCCAGAGCAGGGGGCGACGGATCTTCGCGGTGGTCACCCTGAGCTTCGTCGAGCAGAACGGGCAGCTGACGCCCGTCGGACAGGGAAGATTACAGCACGGGCAACGACGGTCCACGTTGGCCTCCGGGCAGCGAAGTGCCTCGGGTTGTCAGGGGTGGGAGAATAATCTCTGAAGTAGTACGCGACGGCGCAAGAAGGGCGGCAGGTACCACGCCGCTATGCCCCCAGGTCCCCGGGTGCGCTCACCACCGCGACCGCTCCGGCCGACACGGCGGAATGCGTGAGCGAGATCTGGATGCTCACGCCGCCCAGCTCGTCGGCCAGTCTGGCCGCAAGCCCGTGCAGCACGATCTCGGGCCGTCCAGCCTCGTCCCTGGTGACCTCGATCTCCCGCCACCCGATGGCGCGCGCTCCCGGCAGCGACTGCATCGCCTTGTAGACCGCCTCCTTCGCGGCGATCCGTGCGGCCGCGTTGCCCGTCGGGTCGGGGCGGGTGGCGAGATAGGCGCGCTCCTGCTCGGTGAAGAGCCGCCCGAAGGCATGCTCGCCCTTGCTCCGGAACATCCGGGCGATCCGATCGAGGTCCACCAGGTCGATGCCCACCCCGATGACGCTCACGGCACGCCCCACCAGAACTCGGCGAATCCCCTGAGACTGGGTGGAACCGCCACGTAGCCTCCCAGCACCAGGCCCAGGTACGTGGCCCCCGCGAGCACGATCGCGGTGATGAGCCACAGCGGCCAGCGTGGGAGCCGCCAGGCACGCACTCGCTCCACCTCTTGCCGCCAGTGGCGCTGCTCCTGGACGGCGCTCTCTTCCAGGGCGAGCCAC
>DATFFX010000320.1:0-2762 GCA_035249825.1 Gemmatimonadales bacterium
CCACGTCGTTCATTCGGGCCCCTCTGCTGGCTCGAGGCCAGAATGTCGGCACGATCACCCTGGCAGTCACTACGGAGTCCGGCCGGGAGTACAACGTGGACGACCTGGGATTCGCCGAGGAGCTGGCGAGCAGGGCCGCGCTGGCAGTCGACAACGCCAGGCTGTTCCTGGCCGCGCGCGAGGCGGATGAAGGTTACGGCATGCTGTTTCGGAGCAATCCGCAGCCTATGTGGGTGTTCGACGTAGATACGCTCGCGTTCCTGGAGGTGAATGACGCCGCCATCCGCCACTATGGCTATTCGCAGGATGAGTTTCTGACGATGACCATCATGGACATCCTTCCTCCTGACGACGCGCCGGGACTTCATCATGGCCTGGAGCGAACCAGCGGCCACAGAGCTGATGTGGCGCTGGCTCAGCACCAGCGGAAGGACGGCACTATCGTGGATATGGAGCTGGTCTCGCACGAAATGGAGGTCGGAGGCCGCCGGGCCCGCCTGGTGTTGGGCACCGACATCACCGAGCGCACCCGGACACGAGCCGCGTTGCAGCACAGTGAGGAACAGCTCCGGGAAGCCCAGCGAATGGATGCTGCCGGACGTTTGGCGGGCGGTGTGGCGCATGACTTCAATAATCTGCTCACGACCATTCGCGGCTTCAGCGACTTGCTCCTGCGCGACCTGCCGGAGGATCATGCCCGCCGGAACGACGTGGAGCAGATCCGCAAGGCCGCCGACCGTGGCGCCCAGCTCACACGGCAGCTCCTGTCATTCGGCCGGCCGCCTGCGTTTCAGCCCAGACCGCTGGAACTCAATGATGTGGTCGCGAGCATGGAAGGCCTGCTTCAACGTCTCGTCGGTGCCGACATCGATCTCGCTCTGCATTTGCGGCCGGGCCTTGGCCAGGTAAAAATGGACCCCAGTCAGCTCGAACAGACGCTGGTCAACCTGGTTCTCAACGCGCGCGATGCCATGCCGTCGAGGGGCACTGTCACCATAGAAACCGGGGAGCGTCAGATCAGCGCCTCGACTCGCGGCCGATCAGTCCGACCGGGGCGCTACCTGGTACTCGCGGTGAGCGACTCGGGGACAGGAATGGAAGGTGATGCGTTGGCCCATGGCTTTGATCCCTTTTTCACTCCTCGACCGACTGGGAGTCGTTCCGGATTGGGCCTCTCGATCGTGTACGGAATTGTGAAGCAGAGTGGGGGTGGGGTTCGGGTGTCGAGCGAGCCGGGGCAGGGAACAACCGTCAAAGTGTTTCTTCCTCGCCTCGAGGAGGAGGAGGCCACTGCAGCCGGCGTTACTCAGTCGCTGCGAGGAGAAGAGACCGTCCTGGTGGTGGAGGATGAAGACGGTGTGCGCGAGCTGCTATGGAAAGTTCTGACCCAGCACGGCCACACGGTGCTCGAGGCACGTCACGGACGAGACGCCCTGACCGTAGCCGCCGGATATGATCATCCAATTCAGCTTCTGGTGACCGATGTCGTGATGCCCGAGATGGGAGGAGGCGAGCTGGTGGATGAGCTTCTCTCCAGCCGCCCCGAGCTCAAGGTGCTCTATATCTCCGGCTACAGCAATGACGAGCTGATGCGGCGGGGAATCAGCCAGGGGGAGGCAGCGTTCATCCAGAAGCCGTTCACGTCGGATGAGCTGATGCGAAAGGTGAGGGAGGTTTTAGATACAAAGACGTGAGCGGGAACTGCTTCTTGCTTCTCCCGCTTATGCCTTCATCTACCGAACCCGTCTCTGCAGGTTTCGCAGCACGTCTATCCCCGGCTCACCGTGCAGGTACAACATCACGTCTCCCTGAGTCCAGCGCAGGTTACCGGCAGCTGCACCGGGTGCCTGTCCAGGACGCACCCGTTGCTGATCCAGCAGAATCATCCGTCCTCGAGTGTCCCGGTATACCACTCTGACGACAGGGCGGGTGGGATCTGCGCCCGGCACGAGACGTCCCTGGGCCAATCCGACGAATTCCGGCGTCATGGCCTCGATCACATGCATCGGATGGCCCAACTGCTTCACGGCCTCATCCAATCCGATGCGAAGATAAATCTGGGATTTCTGCTCCAGTGTTCGAGGCGGTGGAGGGGCCGGCGCAGCAGGCGGCAACTCCTGACGGGTCGGGGGCAGCGAAGCGGTCGCTGCGTTCGCCCGGGACCGCAGTCGCTCACGATCGAGCTCCTCCAGCGCGGCGGCGGCGGCTTGACGGGTCGCGAGGTCCGCTGCCGGCGTGGGACGCTCGTTCGCTGCCGTATCCCGGGAAGTGGCTGGGGCCGCGGTCGTGTCCCGAGGAGCAGCTGCAGCCAGCGCCGGCTCTTCCGTCAGAGGCGCGGTGTCCTGCTCTGCCACCGGAGCGGTATCGAGATCGGCGCGCGCGAGCGCCTCAGCCGCCGTGTCGGGCCCGGTCTCGTCGGGCGCCTTCGCGTCGGCCAGTGCCTTCGGGCCGGGCGCAGGAGCGGTGGTCCGGACGGGACTGTTCGCAGGTGCAGAAGACGCCTTTCCTGCGGCGGCCTGAGGCGCTCCCCTCTCCTCCGGACTCACCACCGCGGTTGGAGTATCGCGCTGTGCCGGAGTCAGGTCGCGCTCGCTCAGCTGCAGCTCAGGCTCGCCCGGCGCAAACACGCTCTTCGCCATCTGCCCGGCACCGATGACGACCAGGATCATGGCAGCCCACCGAAAACCCCGGGACCACCGGCCCCTGCGCGCCGTATCGTCCTGATCTCCCGGCAGCAGGATTTCCGGAGCGGAGTCCCAGAC